>NZ_RZOJ01000018.1:0-34178 GCF_003998845.1 Mesorhizobium sp. M4A.F.Ca.ET.022.05.2.1
GGTCAGCAGCGAGTAGGTCGCGGCCGCGTCACCGAGGGACATGTCGTGCTGCAGCGTCCCGACCGCGAAACCGCCGATCAGGTTGACCAGGATGATCACGATGCCGGCGATGACATCGCCCTTGACGAATTTCATGGCGCCGTCCATCGCGCCGAACAGCTGGCTCTCGCGCTCCAGCTGCTGGCGCAGACGACGTGCCTCCGTCTGATCGATATCGCCGTTGCGCAGTTCCGCATCGATACTCATCTGCTTGCCTGGAAGCGCATCGAGCGTGAAGCGCGCCGCCACTTCGGCGACGCGCTCGGCACCGCGCGCGACCACGATGAACTGCGCGATGGTGATGATCAGGAAGATGACCAGGCCGACCGCAATGCTGCCGCCGACGACAAAGGTGCCGAAGGCGGTAATGATCTCGCCAGCATCGGCCTGCAGCAGGATCAGTCGCGTCGTCGTGATCGTGATCGCCAGCCGGAACAAGGTGGCGATGAGGATGACCGACGGCAGCGACGAGAACTGCAGCGGATGGGAAACGTAAAACGATGCCAGCAGGATGAGCACGCTGATGGCGATGTTGGCGGTGATGAGAATGTCGACGAGGAATGTCGGCAAGGGAATGAGCATCATCACCACCGCGACGAGCAGCAGGACGGCGATGACCAGATCGCTGCGGCGTGACAGTCTGGCAAGGAATTGCAGAAGCCGCTCCGACACGGTCATGGTCATTGAACGCCTCGTTGCGACAGGAAGCTCAGCAGGGCGCTGTGCGCCTCGGTCTTGCGCCCCGCCACGAGCAAGGCGCGGCTCTTCAGCAAGGCAAGCGCCGGATGGTCCATTCCTTCCAAGGTCTCCAGCCTGGCAATCGTGGCCAGCGCCTTTTCCGCCTCGCCATCGAGGATGAGCAGATGCGCCAATGTCCTCAGCACGCCGGCATTTCCCGGCGACAGCTGCGCGGCGATGAGCAGATACGCCGCGCCCCGCTTTGCCTGCCCGTGAGACCCGTAGAGAAAGCCCAGGACATGCAGCAGATGCACCGTGTCATCCGGGCCGGTCAGATTTCGATTCCTTCCTGCATGCGACCAAGCAGGTCGCGATGACGCTCGATTTCATCCTCCATCAGCGTTCTCGCAAGCGACTTGAGCTGCTCGCCGCCCTCCAGGTCGGGGACCAGGTGTGTCACAAAATGCTGGAGGATAGGCACGGAGCGCCGCAAGATGGCTGGCTCGGGTATACGGGGCATGACGAAGTTGATGAGGATCTCATCAAGCGATTCGCCAGCCGCCTCGCCGGAGGGTTGGAACTCCGCGGTTTGCGGCCTTTCAGCACCAGCGGCGGATTTCGTTCCCTGAGCGCGGCTCGCGGCCTTGTCGACGCCATTCATCCGTCGCCGGTTGATAGCCTGGCCGCGCACGCCTTCCGCCTGGCGCACCTCGCGGCCAGCCATGTCCATCCTTGCCGAATCGAGTCGTGGCCCTTCAAGCCGACGGTTCACGGATATTTCAGCGCGACCGTGGCGCCGCCCTTCGTCAGGAGAAGTTCCGTCTCGCCGATGTGCTTGATGGTCCAGCCATCATTGGTGAATGCACCTTCGTGGTAGCGGGCGCCGTCGGCTGCGATGACGTAGGGCCGGTCGCCATACCAGATCGCCTGCAGCGTCAGGCGCGGGGCCTGCTGCGCATCGCCGATCATGACGTTGGAGACCACCGGAATGTGCGCGCCGAACGCCTGGTCGAACCAGGATTGCGTTTCCGTCCAGACGCCGCTCTTGTCATTCGGGATCATGCCCGAGACCACGAGACGCCCCGGCGATCGCTGAACGGTCAAGGTGCTTATGCCGGATTGCTCCAGACGTTGCTTGAGCCGGCTTTCCGCTTCGGCGGCGGTTTGCAGCTGCGCCGGTGATGAATCGTCCAGCACTTCCTTCCCGGTCTCGCCGGCAAAGGCCATTCTGACAGGTTCACCATCTTGAGCGGGTTGCATCTCGCCAATGTCCGGCTTGGCGAGAGAGAGGCCGTTCGCGGCGAGCGAGAGGGCGAATACGGCGCACAGAACGCTGCCCGCGACCAGGAGCGGGCGATTGGAAAAGGACCACCGACTTGCGGGGCGTTCCGGGTTGACCAGCCGTATACGGGCATCGCCGACGCCGATCGTGAGCGGCAGCCTGCAGCGGCTGCCGTGGCCTTCATGGATGGTCTCGCCTGTGGCGAGCGCGACATCGCCGCCGACGGCTTCGATCTCAAATTGGCCGCCCTTGCGCCGCAGCCTTGCGTGGACCGGCGCGATGCCGGCGTCTCTGAGAACAATGTCCGACTCCGTGCTGGAGCCGATCGTATACTGCGGCTCGACCAAGCTGAGTTCGGCGCCGGTGTGGAATCCGTGCGTGACGCTGAGCACAACGGAGTGTCCGGATGCCGGCGAGCGGGCGATGATCGACCGCAACCGGCGCGCCGGTGCCGCATCCAGATACCTGCCGATAGGAGTATCGGTCATGCCACTTCATCTCCCGCCGATGACGATTTCAAATGCAGCCTGACGCCGGTGTTGAAAAATCCTGCCGTACAAGTGCGCCGCCGGTTGCTCGCGGCGGCGCATCGGGTCGCGGAACCTTGCCTTAAGCCTTCTCAGCCGACTGGCCGAGCGTCCTCGCGGTGCTCATCAGCATGTCATGCTGGGATTTCGCGATCTCTTTCGTGATCTCCAGGCCAAACATGCGCTCCTGGTGCTTGATCATCTTGTCCAGGTTCTGTTCCGGCGACCCTGCAGAGCCGGACGTAATGGGAGGGGTAGCAGCCATCATTGTCTCCTTGCGAGAAATTCAAGTTGCAAGCGCCGGGATTCACACAGCTGCGATCCGGCACGTTGCCAAGGCAGCTTAAGGCAGTATGGCCGAAAATGAAAGTCCATTTGGAATATTTGAGCCACTGCAGTTCCAAGTGTTGCGTTGCCGGCGTTCAAGGAGTAACCTCCAAGCCGGGTGAATGGGGTATTCAAAAATGGAAAAAGGTCCTTTGGCCGAGCTGTTAGTCGAACGGTTCGAGAATATGCCGCCGCAGTTGCGGGTCGCCGCGCGTTTCGTGCTCGACCATCCCAAGGATGTCGCGCTGATGTCGATGCGCGAGCAGGCGCACCAGGCCGGTGTTTCGCACAGCACGATGATGCGGCTGGCGCGATGGCTTGGCCTAGATGGCTACGAGGACATGCGCAGCCTCTATGCGCGCGCGCTTCGTGAGACAATCGTTGGTGAGCCGGCGCGGCAGGGCAAGCAGGATGGCGATCCGGGATATTCGACGGTCGGGGTCGTTGCCGATACGCTCGCGGCACAGATTGCAAGTCTCGGCGAATATGGCAGTGCCATGCAATTGATCGCCGCCGCCGGCTTGCTTGCGCGGTCCGCCAATCTGTTCGTCCTCGCGTCGCGCTCGGCCTATCCGGTGGCGAGCCATTGCGCTGACATCATGTCGTTTCTGGTCGATGGCGACCGCAAGGTTACGCTCGTCGGCGAGATGGGCGGCGCGGGTCTGGATGTCCTGCAGCATGCCGGAGGTGGCGACGTGCTTCTGGCTGTGGGCATGTCGCCTTATGAGCGCACGACCATCGAAGTGGCGCGCCAGTCGGTCCGCCAAGGTGTCGGCGTGGTGGCAATCACCGACAGCAGCGTGTCGCCGCTGGCCCGGATCGCGCGGGAAGCAATTATCGTCACGTCAAACTCGCAGTCGTTCTTCCGCAGCCTCGCGCCTGCCTTCGCCGCCGTCGAAATTCTGGCGGCACTGACGGCTGCGCAGTCCGAGGTGAATGCCGCAGATCGAGTAAAGCAGTCGGAAGTGCAGCTTGCTGCTTTCGGCATTTATTGGAAGCCCCCCAGATAGCATTGGAACGGGTGCTGTCGGGGCGGGCGTGACGGCAGCCGGGCTGCCGGCAACAGTGATTTCCGGAGGTCGTCCAGATGGTTCGCCCGATAACGCTCACCAAGCCGCCCGTCCAGCCGCAAAAGGTCAGCGCCAAGGCAAACACCGCTGAGATAGCGCGGCTGGAGGCACAGGCGGCACAGTTGCGGGAGCAGATCAGGCTCGCCAACAGAATGGGCGAGCGTGATTGGGCGGCACAGGCACGCCAGGAACTGGCGCAGGTGAACACGCAACTCAGTTCCCTTCAACCGCCACCGGTTGCGGCTCCGGCGACGCCGGGCGTCAATGCCAGCACCGGCACCTCAGGCAATGGCGCGACGGTGGCGCCGGCTCTCTATGTGCAACCCGATCTTGCCGCACCCGCGGTGACGCCAGTGAAACTTGATGGGGGCGCGGCCGAAGAGAATCCCAGGGACGCGACTACCGCCCGCAACATTGTCAACGACGTCATCGGCGGCAAGAGCATCGACCAGATTGCGTCCGCCCGCGGCATGACGCGCGAACAGGTCATCGCCGCGCTCAGATCCGGCGGAATGACCGTGTCGACCACCGACCCGACGAGCGGCAACGGCGACGTGCAGACGACGAAGATCACGGATGCCGGCGGCCGCACCGTCACCCAATATTACGACTATCAGCACGACAGCTACTATACGAGCGTCCAGGCACAACCCAACGGCGCGGCAACCACCACGCCGGTCCGCGACGGGCTCGGGCGCAAGGAAACCAGCAGCTACAATCCCGATACCGGCGCCATCACGACGCGGTATGAAGACGATCTCGGCACCGGCACCGTCACCGAGCGGACGTCGCTGCCCAATGGTGCCTCGGTGGAAACGGTAACGCCGGGCGTCGGCCCGGCGCTTCCCGTAACCACCGTCACCGGTCCGGACGGTCGCAAGACTATTCTGAGGCCCTCCCAGGATCCTGGTGGCGCCAGCACCCAGAACATCAAGAACGGTCTCGCCGACGGAAAAAGCATCGAGCAGATCGCACGGGAAAATGGCCTCACCAGCGAGCAGGTAATCGCCGAATTGCAGGCCGCTGGCTATAAGGTGACCACGCAGCAACCGACCAGCGACAACGGCGACGTACAGTCTGTCGAGATCGTCGATCCGCACACCGGCGACAAGACTGTCTACTCGCACGACTATCAGCATGACCAACGCACCGTCGTGACCACCGCCGACGGCCAGGAAACGTCGCAGTCCGTCGATGGCAACGGCAGGACCCGCCACAGCGTCCGCAACACCGAGACTGGCGAGACCACCACCACGATCGTCGATCCGCGGACCGGAACTGAAACCAAGATCGTCACCGACAAGGACGGCCGGGTGACGACGACGACCACCGAGGAGATCAACGGCGGCGAACCTGTCGTATACGAGGTCAAGCCGGGCGACAGCCTGACCCTGATCGCGCGGCAATATGGCGTATCGCTGGATGATCTCAGACGGACGAATCCTGAGCTTTTCAGCTCCGCTCGCGACCCGAACGTCATCCACGTCGGTGAAAAGATCACCATCGAAAACGGTACGCGCACGACCGTGGAAGTCACCTTCAACGGCTACACGCTGACCACCGGGCCCGACGGCAGCATGACGCTGCACAACAACAGCACCGGCAGCGACCTGAAGATCGAGGTTGGCACGGCGCAGCAGGCGTTGGCCGAACTGCTGCTATCGATCAATCCGCAGAGCAGAGATCCCGAACAGGCCAAGGCCGACACGGTTCTCAAGACGATTCTGGAAGGCGTGCTCGGCGGGGCAAGTCCCGAGCTTGCCCAGCAAGCCGCAGACGCGCAGCAAGCAGTAAGGGACGCAATCGAGCAATATGGCGGCGGCAAGCCTGCGACGCCGAATCTCGACGGCAGCGCCACATCGGTCGGCCCGTTCGGCGAGCCGCCGTCGGCCACGGCTCCGTCAGGCGGCAAATGGGTGCCGCTGATGGTCGACGGGAGCTGGCAATGGTTCGATCCGGAAGTTGCGCGGGCGATCGCCGCCGAGAACGCTGTGATAGCGCGCCTCGGCGAAGCACAGGCAAAGCCTGGGCAGAGCGCAGCCCAACTCGACGTCTATGCCCTGGATCCCGAATATAGCGGAGCCATGACGAGTGCCGGGACGACACTTGACAGGGTCTTGGCGCCGTATGGGCTGCAATGGCAGGCCCCCGAGCCGAAAGGCACGCTTGCAGATGCGCAAGCGCGGCTGACCACCGCCAACAACATGCTTCAAAGTGCCAGCACTGCCCGGGCTGAGTACGAGGAGGGCGAGAGGAGCCTCCTTGACGCCATCGACAAGCAGGCGACGCTGCCGGTGCTCAGCGATCCGAGCAAGCCGTCCGTAGGGGCTCCCGGCGGGCCTACCAGTGAGGAAATCAACCTTCAGGGCAAAGCTGAGCACGCCGAAGCCGCACAGCTCTTTATCAACGCGGCGCTGCACACTGCGCGAGGCAACAAGGCCACGATCGACCAGATGGTCGGTGCAACAGAGCTGGAGCTTGCCGAGGCCAAGCCCGGAAGCCCCGAGCATACCGAAATCAATGGCAGGCTCGAGAACCTGAGAGCGATGCAGGAGGCGGCAGCCAGCCAGGTGACCCTGGCTGAGGCGTATGAGCAATTTGGAGTTGCGCAAAAAGATGCGGCCGACCTTGCCGTGCGGGTCGAGCCGATCAAGCAAGCCTTGATCGCGCAAGCGATGCAGAGAAATCCGCACCATTTTGATTGGGACGGCTACACGAACGGTGCAGGCGAGAACACCGGCAACCTGAAGTCGCAGGAAGTGATCGAGGAAAATGGACAGCTCTATCTCGTAAACACCTACGAGAATGATGTTTTCAGCGATGAGAACGGCAATGACACGCCAGTCCTGAAATATGCTCTGACATACGATCTCGACGACAAGAATATCAGGGACGATTTCCGCAACGATCCGCTCAACAAGCAGTGGCAGGAGTTAATGGCGTCGACGCAAAGCCCGACGTCGGCGCCGGTCTGCACGCCCTCCGGAACAGGTTCGCATTCGGCGCTGGCGGCCGCCAAATCCAACATCATCGGCGTGCAGGTCGAGCGGTTTGACGCACAGCTGCAAGATGCAAAAACTAGGCTCGTCGACGCGACGACGGCTCGCGACAATGCCATCGCCGAGCATGGCGGGGGAACGGTAGAAGCGCCCACCGGCACGCTCCAACCAGGCGAGACGCCGGTCAAGATCACTGTAAACGGTCGCGATCTTTGGGTCGCACCGGACGTTGCCGCTGCCTACGAGAAGGAAGGAGCGGGCGCAATCGGTGCCAGCGGCAAGTCGGTCCGGATCGAGATAGGTGGCCAGTGGCTTTGGGTGCACCCCGAAGTGGCGGCCGCGGAAATCGACAGGGGTTTGGCTGAAACCGAGAAGTCTCAATTGGAGACCTGGGCGGAGGATATCCGCCCTGCGATGGTGGCGGCGCGCGACTGGTACAGCTTCTATGCAAGCAGCCCCAAGCTTCTGACATATGGCAACGAGGAGCATGAGGCGCGGCTCAAGAACACGTATTTTGAGGAGCACAGGGATCAGGCGCTCGCCGGCTACCAGGTTCAGCTCAACCGGTTGTACGAGAACGGGTTCACCGGCGAATACAAGCAATACAAGCCTGGCGAACTCAGCGGCGCGGTTGCCCGCGCGCTCGGTCTCGATGCATCGAGCGAGGGGGTCGCAAAGGTTACCGGTGAAATCACTGACCGCGCCGGCGAAGACGCAGAGGTCAAGTTCGTTCCGATGTTCTCGCTTGATGGCGGGATGGAATCGTCGACAGCATTATTCGCGATCAGGAGCGATGGAAAAGACGTCGGCTATGTCGACAGCTCCGGCAAATACTACGGCAGTTTCGACGAATTCCAGCACGAGAACCGCATCTTCAGCGAGAAGGGCAAGCTGATCCTGGCCAGGGGCGGCGACATGAGACTCGGCGCCGACGGATTCTCACTCGACGAACTGGAGGTCGCCGACGCGCGCAAGGTGGATTTCTGGGACAAGGCCACCGACATCGGTCTTGGCATCGTGGCCGGCGCCGCCACCATCGTCTCGTTCGTTCCAGGCGGTCAATGGGCCATTCCCATCGCGATCACCTCCGGTGCCGCTCTTGGCGGCAAGACTCTGTACAAGGAAGGTGAGCACCTGCTTCAGGGCGGCGACTTCGATAGCCAGTCGGCCTGGAATATCGCGACCGGCGTGACTGCGTTCCTGCCGGTAGGCGCCGGTGCCCTGCGCACGTTCGGCCTGGCAAGGGCCGGCTTGTCCACGTCCGAGGCTTTCGCTGGCGGTTTCGGGATGGCGCGGATGAGCGACGCCAGCTGGGGCATTGGCAAATTCCGCGTAAACGTAACGCAATCCTCATATGCCGAACAGGCAGCGAACTATCTGCAAAGCGGCAGCAAGCTGACCACCACAGCCTGGGGCCTTGATGTCGGCGGCGTTGTCACGGGTGTTCCGGTGCTTGCCAGATCGGCGGAGGATCTGGCCGAGCATGGCGGCGAAATGTCCTTTGCCGAACTTGCGAACGCCATCATGGGCATCGGTACGGGTGCGGTCGGCACCGGCCTGGGCGGCCGCTCGCTGCTGTACAATATGCCTGGAGCGGCCGGCCCTCGGGGCGGCGACGGGACTCCACCGCCGGGGTCTCCGCCGCCAGGCTCCCCACCGCCTGGCGGAGCGGATTCGGGACCGCGACCGCGGGCCGTCTACGCGATGGGCCCGGACGGTGTCTACAGGCCCACCGGCGAACACGTCATGCCGGACCCGAATGAGATCGTTATCCAGGGCGAGGTGATCGGCGAAACCAGCGACCAGCAGGGATATGGTTTCGGTAACGCGGCGGACGCCGGAAATCCAACCGGCCAGCGCGCGCTGCCGGCCGGCGAATCAGAGGGCCAGAACCCGCCGCCACCCGCAGGCGACAGGAATGATCTATCAGGCGACGGCCAGCTGTCGCAGCCGATCGTGTTGCATGAGCCAGGCGCCGATGACCCGACCATGCTGCCGGGCCGCGATCCGGACGGCTCGGCCGTGCGAAGCTCATCCATCCCCGCTGGCGGCGATCCTATCATCGTGCCGAACAAGCCGATCGTGACGGACGGCGCCCTGCATCTTGTATGGGACCCGGAGACACGCAGGTTCACCGGCACACCTGAACGCGACACGAGCGGGTATGTCTACACCACCGGCAAGGATCCGACGACGCCCTCGGCCTATCTCGACGGCTTGACCACCGAGCAGCTCGTGGCCCGTTACGAGCGGGAGCAAGGCTACTATTCCAGCCGTGAGCTGGCCGAGCGCTATGGTCCGGATGGCATTCCACAAACGCTGCGGAGAGAGGTGGACGAAAGCGCAGCCGCTGGCGCCAACCCACCGGCAGGGGTCGAGCCGGCCAAACAGAAGAACTGGCCAGACTTCAGGATATCGGCGCTCGGTCGCGTCCGCTTCAATTCCGATCCGCTAAACCTGGCTGTCCATTCGATCCCGGGTGTGCCCGAGGCACTTCAGCTAGGATCGCCGACCTGGCGGTCATACATGGTGGGGTTCGGAACACGCAGCGGCTATCGTGCCCTTTGGCAGTCATTTGCCGACAGCGTCAAATACGGGTCGCTCGAACCGGTACGCTACACACTCGGCAAGGAACTAGGGATCTCCATTCGCCCGAACGAGCATCGCAATATCACGCTCGCACAACTCGGTCTCAAAGTTCAGCGCCAGACCGCCTTTCAATTCAAAGGGGAGGATCTTCTCAACGCGGCCCGTCAGGGGCTGTTCGGCGACGCCCCGGATTCTGTCTTCACGGTTATGCCGCGTTCTGCCCGTGTCGAGGGTCAGGCAGGGAATAAGGGTTGGGCCCTGGAGCTCACATTCAGCCTCGCCCTTCGCTCAAAGTCGGCAACTTTGAGGAACGGTGAAAGCGACTTTTTCCGTCAAATGGCGGACGGCAAGACCGAATTCTCTGAGTTCGATGGCGATGTTCCGTATCGGAAGGTTTATCTCGAAGACAAGTATTATCTGACGAGTTTGCTGAGCGTCGAGAAGCGATACGAAGTGGCGATGAACGCAACATTGCCCAAGGGAACCATCGTCAATTCAGATTTCGTCGACGCAAACAGGGGAGTACTTGACCGCCTCCGGTTGAGGGCCCAATTCGTGGTGAAAGACAAAAACACGGCGCAGGCTCTTGCCGACAATCCTGACATGAGCACCATCCGGGAACTGGTGGCGTCGGGAGAAATCGATGCTCAGAAATCGATGTTGTTCATTCCTGGCTCAGAAAGCGGGATGCGGCAATCTGCTGTTCCCGGATTGGCACTGGGAGAGACAATTGTCGATCTCACGGGAAAAAGTCGACGCGTCTGGAATCCCGGCGCAAGCCGGCTCGAGGTCATCGTCAACGAGGCATTCCACAAATTCCTGCCAAGTCCCGATCGCATCATCCTGCGCAAATTGCCTGCGCCCTACAATCATTACGTTCGCTCGGACGGTCCGATCTACGTCAACCTTTTTGGCAAGCGCGAGGCTGTCGCCTCGACACTAGACGTCACGCTTGCGGTACGGAGCCCAGCCCTCAAATTCCGCGTGCCCTCGGTCCCGTTCCTGCAATTGCCATTGGCCTTCACAGGCGAGATCAGGTTCTTTTATCGAACGAATTTGCCTGAGGTCGCCCCGATCGTCGCGAAAGCCGATTTCGTTAGACGTGGATTTACCTTTGGCGACACACTGCCTGTGGAAATAGCGGTTCCGCGCTGGCTGCATGAGCTCGACCAGCGAGCTGACATGGGAGGAGGTATCGCATTTCCGAGAGGCGGCCGGGCGTCGTTCGCAAAATGGCTGGATGAACTCGAAACGACGGCGACACCCAGTCAGAAGGCCGATATTGAGGCGTTCCGCCAATCCACGTTGCTGTCGCTTGAGGATGAAGCTTTCATTCCGCCTGGCGCGATGAGCGCCGTCCGAGACTTCCTCGAGACACAGGCAAAACCAATTGAGATGCCGCCGCCGGAATTTGTCTATCTGGCGCCATCCGACCAGCAACAGCCGCTTGCGCGCTGGTATCAAAGGCAAGGAGTTGCTCCTTCGCCTTCAGACCGGCCTCTTTTGTTTCGACGGCCAGCACCGCCGGCAGGCAACCCTGCGCCTGGGCAAGACGCGGCCGCTGGCGCCGCCAACGCTGCGTCGGCCGGTAAACGCCCGCCAAGAACCCTGCAGCTTCAGGACGAGAGCGGCAATGTGATCGCCGCCACAGTGCTGGGCACCGGGCCGGCCAGTCCGGAGCGGGTTTATGTGCCGCCGGCCGACGGACCAAAGGCGCGCGGCGACGAACCGGAGCTGATGGACAAGTCGCATATTCTGTACCGGGACCCGGAGACGGGCGAAGCGTACGTCCTGCCATGGGTGCGCGGCGGCTCGCAGGACCACGTCCCGGGCAGCCAGGGACGGCCGGAGGGAGAAACCGTGCCGCCGCAGGCAATGCCGGCCAGGAAGGCAATCGAAGCAGCGCCGCCAACGACCCATTCGCTGCAGCAGGTCCGCAACATGCGGCAGCCTGAAAAATGGAAGGCCGGCGAGACTTACACACGCGAACTCAACGGATCGCTTGGAGAGGCGCATTTCCCGGTCGCGGCCAATCCGGACGGCCCGCATCCCGTCTTCGGCGAGGGCGGGCGCTACGTGGATTCGCCTGTCTTCAAGAGCCCGGACGTGATCGAGGCCATCGAGGTCAAGACCTACCATCGCTGGACGACCATAAACGGTGTCGCCCAGATGCGTGAAGTACCGCTGACGCCAAAACTGCAGGAGCAGATCAACAAGGACGTTGCGCTGCGCAACGAGAACCCGGCCTATCAGCCGCGCTGGGTGTTCCTCGATGCGCCGCCTTCCGCGGAGTTGCAGCAGGCGCTCGATGACGCGCGAATTATCGGCAACATCTTTGGACACAGCAAGCCCGCCACGGCAACACCGCAATCTCAACCGGCGTCGAACCAGGTCGGCGTGGGCCGAACCATCCGTCTCCAGGACAGGAATGGCGAGGTGATCGTCGCGGCAATGCTGGGCACCGAGCCGAGGAGCCCGGAGCAGGTTTATGTGCCGCCTTCCGACGGACCCCGCGCCGCGGCCGATGCTCCGGAGGTCCAGGACAAGACGCACATACTGGTCTATGACCCCGACACGGGTGAAGCCGTCGTGCTGCCTTGGATACGCGGCGCCTCCGACGACCATGTGCCGGGAACCCTGCCGGAAGAGGGCGATCAACCTGCCAATGCGGCCGAGGAAGCAAGCAATGCCGGCCGCCCGTCGCGCGGCAATGTCGGTCCCTATGTTTTCCGCGCCGATACGCGCTCGCCGAGCGAGATCAGGGACGCGGGCGGCTTCTCGCCACCGCCGCCGACAGGAATCTGGGTGGACAATCCGCAAGGCATCGCGCTGAGCAACTATGTGATGGGCAACACCCATGGCCGATTCGTTGGTACGAGCCAGTCGGTCTCCGGGGCCAAGACCTTCGTCGCGGAAGAGTCGCGGGCGGCGCGCCAGCAAGGCTACACCTATCTTTACACGCTGAATCCAAGCAGACCACGCCTCCACGTCCCGACCGAGTTCGAGGCGATGGGCCGGCCTGTCGGCGACAGGATGGCCGGCGTCGACGAGACGGCGATCGACGGCAGCATACCGTGGAACGAGGTCTACGGATGGAGGATGATGGATCCTGACGGCAACTTCGTCGGCGGGTTCACCCGCAACGAGGATGCCGTTGCTCCGGGCGTGTCGACGCCCGAACGCCCGCAGATAATCCTGCGGCCGGCCGACGAATTCTGGGATATCAGCGCGCCGTCGGAGACGCCGGTGACCGAGGCCGTGGTCAATGAGGCGGCGCCTCTGGCCAGCGAAACGCCGCAGGTGTTGAACGCTTCCGCCGAAGCATCGTCCGCAGGTGCCGCATGGCCCCTAGCACCTGACCGCGGCAGGGCGGTCTTCGACCCCGCCAGCGGAAAGTTCGTCGGCCTCGAGCTTCCGGTAAGTTCCGCCGTGGAGCCGGGATTTGCCGAACCTGTGCGCGCGCCGACCGGGCCCGAGGTCAGGTCGCTTTCGGCCGATCAGATTTCCGGGCTGACCGACGCGCAACTGCATGCAATCAAGCCGGAGCACATCGCCAGGCTGACGCCCGAACAGGTGGCCGCACTGAGCCCCGAGCAGCAGCTGACGTTCGATCAGGTTGCGGCGCTGCGGCCGAAGCAGTTGCAGGCGGTGAGCGCCGAACAGCTGCAGGCGATCAGGCCAAGCAGATTGCAGGCTATTGCCCCTGGCCGCATCAGCGCCTTGCGGCCGGATCAGGTCGCTGCCCTCTCACCTGAGCAACTTTCTGCCTTGACCATCGAGCAAGTGCGCAAGCTGACGCCCGACCAGATAGCCGGGCTCAGCGACGAGCAGCGCAATGCCTTCACGTCGGAGCAGTTCGCCGCCATGAGACCTGTCCAACTCGGCCATCTTGATGCCACGCAGTTCGCGGCGTTGAATCCCGACCTTGTCGCGGCACGCAATCCCGTGACGACGGCACAGCTGTCGCCGGACCATATTTCGGCGCTTACGCGTGAGCAGCTTGGCGCCCTGACGATTCATCAGATCGAGGCGCTGACGAAGCAGCAGATAGCGGCCCTCACGCCGAAGCAGCTTGGCGAGCTCGGCCCCGGCCAATTGCGCAAGTTCACGCCAACGCAGTTTGCCTGGATGTCGACGGATCAGACGAACGCCCTCTCCGTGCTGCAACTGACGACCTTCCGTGCCACCCACAAGAAGGCGATGACGCCGGATCAGGCTGCCAGTGTCGACCTGGCCCTCAGCCATGCGAGGATGCGCGAAAACGCTCAGGCGCTCGCCACCTTTGGCGGCATGTCGACCACCTCCTACATGTTGTGGAGTTCGTTGCCGCCAACCTGGAGCGCGACTGCCGCAGCCGTGGCATTTGGCGTGCGAGGCTTCGTTTTCGGCTCGCAGGCGATCTTCCCCAACGCAACCGCAAATCACAAGCCGTTCGGGCGATTCCTCAACGCGCTCGGCGGGGCCACATTCATTGCAGCGGCGCCAGGTGCCGCGACCGGGATGATCCAGGGTAAGGACCTTGTCGTCAACAGCACGTTTTCGCTCGGCAACGTCGTCTATGGCACGAAGTCGATGCTGCAGTCGTTCACCGGCAGACCGGTGATCCGAAATGTGGCCGAACATCTGGCTGGACCCGGCTATGTGCTTGGCTGTGCCGTCTATACGCTGCACTCCTGGCCGGCGCCGATCGCCACGGTCGCGGGCACCCTGTTCACGTTCGGCTGCGCCGAATTCTGGGCGTCGGCCATAAGGACGGACCGAATGAATCGCCGTTCTGTGCCGCGAACCGATGCCGATATCGCGGCGGCGGAAAAGTCCGACAAACGTTGGGGTTCATGGGACCGGTGGACTTTGGGCATCACATTCGGCATTGGAATGCTTCTCTTCTCGCTGGATTCCTTGCTGGCGGAGCCTTGGGAGGGCGCGCCGACCTCTCCACCCGATCCGAAAAAGCAGAATGGCGATGCGTCGTCCCAGCAGCCCGATGATCCCTCCGATGTTCCAGGGAAGCCGCAAACCCCGCCCGAAGACTTCCCGCAGCTCGTGGTGTCGGCGGATGACGGTCTGAATCTGCGGACGGAGCCCGACGGGAATTCGAACGTGGCCACGGTCCTGCAGCCCGGCACGTTCGTCGAACAGACCGCGAAACCTTCGACCGATCCGTCGGGAGAAGCCTGGATACCTGTCGAAGGTTTCGGACCGGACGGTAAAATGCATAGCGGCTGGGTTTCCGGCGACTATGTCGAGGTTCATCCCGATGGCAGCAGCAACGCCAAGGGCCGCACGAATCCAGCGCTGGAGAAGGGCGGCTATCAGTGGGTCGAGGTGAAGAGCGGCGACAGCATTCGCCTGATCGCCAGGAGCCATTCTGCGGACGTGGCGGCGACCGTCGTGCTCAACATGGATCATATTATGAGCCCGGATGTGATCTTTTCAGGCGATCGCATCTATCTGCCAGCAGCGTCGGTCGGCTGAGGCGCCACGGGCTCAACTGCGAGCTAGTCGGCAGGCTGCGCCTTGCCGATTCTGGCGGCATATGCATGTGCGATGCAACCGGCCAACTTTGCCGCCCGCTCCGCTATCGGATTCGATGGCTCGGAGGAGTACGAAGCGGTGAACCGCAGGTCGGAGGGATGCCATTCGCAGTCGACGATGCGCAGGGCGCCGCTGGCCGTGTGGTCTTGGACGACTTCCCTGGGGAGGGAGGCGATACCGATCCCGTTCAGCGTCATCTTGATGGAAGCGGCCAGCGAATTGGCGGGAAAGATACGCGGCGTCGCTTCAAACTCGCCGGTCAGCTTGCGGTAAAGCTCACTGTAAGGTCTCGTCGTGCGCGCATAGCTGATGATTGGGAATTGCATCAGGTCGCTCACCGTCAGCTTGCCCCGGTTGGGTAGTTTCAAGGCGGGCGAGCAGACCCATACGAGCGGGAAGGATGGCAGCTCCATATTCTCGATGCTGTATTCCTGAATGGGGCCCATCAGCACCGCAAGATCGAGTCTGTGGGACATGAGCTCGTTGCGAAGGGTCGTCGTTGTGTCGACGACGATATCGGTATCGACGAGCGGATAGTTTACCTGCAATTCCTTGAGGAAATCGGGAAGCCAGGTGTGCACGATGGTCTCGGCAACCCCGAGCCTGAGCACTCCCGCGGTCTCCGATAGAGAGTTTGCCGTCAACTGCAGCCGTTCGGCCACGCGCAGCACCCGCTGCGCTGGCGGCAGCAGCCGTTGTCCCTCTGCGGTCAGCCTTACGGTGCTGCTCTGCCTCTCAAATAACTTCGCGCCGAGCGCTTCTTCCAGACCGGCAATTCGGGTCGACACCGCCGGCTGTGTTGTGTTCAGACGTTCCGCCGCCTTTCGAAAGCTTCCGAAAGTCGCCACCAGGACAAAGGTTTCGAGCTGCTTGATGTTGAAAGGGATCACAGTTCAATGCCGGACAATCTGGGCGCCGATCTGGCTGGCGGGCGCCAATCCGGCCAGTCCTTCTTGCTCGAAATCGTGTCGCGACCGGACCACTCGAGCCCTCCCTCCCGACGCCGCATATCGCAGCGCCTTGCCGTCTCCCAATAAGTGGTAGAGGCGCCGCTTCGTGGTGTTGATCACGATCGATCCTTTCCGTTGAGCCTCATCGAAATCCACGATCTCCCTGGGATTGCCGACCGTGTTTCTCCCCGGAACCTGGTCGGGAGCGGATGGCGAGACCAGCGCATTTCTGGCTTGATCGTAGCTCCAGCTGCGCGGGTCATAGCCGCTGTTCGATTGAGCCTGCGCCGGCGCCGCGGCGACAGTCAACGTGGCAGCAATCAGAACTGATTCACCCAAGCGCTGGACGAGGCGCGGACAGACCAGGGTCCAGCGCCCCGGAATTCCGGCGTGAGCATCCAGGCTCGCGACCAGGTTCCCGTTTGCCGCCACCGAGCCCCATCCCTCCCAAATTCGAGCATCGAACCGGCGATCACGAACCGGTGATGTCTGATTCCAGCGCGCACCATATCGCTTTGCGCACCGTTCGCAACATTTGGAACCAAATGCGCAATAGAAATCCAATTGGACTTCCAATTTTGCAGTGCGCACGATACAAGTGAATTGGCGGGTAAACCACGAGACAGGCGACGCGGGCCATCACTTCGCGTCCCTTTGCGATAGGACCTATGTTGACGGGACGCGGTACCTGCCATGCGGACTGGTCGTCGGGAACCAAGGCTGTCTTCGCGGGCGGCCTTGCGATGATCCTGATGCTTGGCCTTGCTTCCTCGTGGGCAAATGCCGCCGAGCCACGCTGGCCTGCCGGTCCTTACAAATACATCACGGTCGATCAGTCGGTGACGGACGCGCTGGTCGAGCTTGGCCGCAACATGCGCGTGCCAATGCGTGTCAGCAAGCTTGTGAAGGGGCGCCTGAGCGCCGGCATGCCGGTTGGAACGGCCCGCGAATTCCTGGAAGAGATCTGCAGTCGGTACGGGCTGGTCTGGCATTTCGACGGCATCGTCATGAACGTCGCGACCGAGGCTGAAGTCCAGACGGAGATGATCCCGCTCAATGCCAACACGGCTGCCGGCGCGGAAGATCGGCTGCAGCGCCTGGGCGTCATCGATCCGAGGTTTCCGATCGAGGTTTCCAGGCAAGACGATGTCGTCTCGGTGTCTGGGCCGCCGTCCTATGTGGAACTCGTCCGAAAGACACTTGGCGTTCCCGCATCGAGCACGAAGCAGGAGCCCGGCAAAGTCGTTTCGATCCGCGTTTTCCGCGGCGGCAAGCTGGCGGAGACACAGAATGTGCCCGTCAGTCCAAACTGAAACAGGAGGCCAGGTTCATGCAGATCGCGCCGATTGGAGCCCTGGAAGCAACGCTGGCAAATTTGACCACCAGTATAAGCTCGCAACAGCAGATCACCGCCGGCGCGGCAGCGCGGCCGGGTAACCGGATGGTAGGCGCCAAGCAGGAAAAGCACGATGTCGCAAAGGCCAGCACGCCCGACCGCGGCGATGTCGCTACGCGGGCCGGTCAGCAGGTGGCGCAGGCATCGTCCGGCGCCAATCCGGCAATGGCTGGACAATCCGCCAAAGCGGAACGGACCGAACCGATCGTCGAACGCCAACTCTTCGACTATCTGGCCGAGGCGGAGAAGGCAGGGGGTGGGGCGCTCACCGATCCCTCGGCACTCTTTGGGTCAGCCGTTCGGTCGCTTGAAGGAACCATGCAGCAGGTCCAGAAAGCCCTTGGCCAGGCGAACGCCCCCGTGAACGCTGAAGCAGCCTCGGTGCCCGAAGGCGCCGGCAAGGCGGCGCCATCGGGCAAGGAAGGCGAAAACGCGCCTGCAAAGAATGCCGAGCAACTGCTCGAGCGATCGATTTCGGTGATGTGGGCAGCCGCCAATCTCGAGGTGGTGACGAGCAGCGTGACCGCGGTCACGTCGTCCACCAGCACGCTGATCAAGCAACAGTAAGCGCTACGGAGTGTTCGTGCCCACCCTGTCCTTGCCGCAGCGATCAACGTTTTTGAATCGGTGCGGCGCCTGGTGCCGTGTCGCGCTCGTTGTCACGGGTATGCTTGTGTCCTGCGCGCCGCTGAGGCGCGCGCCTGGCAGGATGGGCACGCCTTTCTCGACGAGGCGAGGCGCGATGCCCAGCAGTTGCGTGAGGCCGCTCGCCGAGCCT
The DNA here is from genome assembly GCF_003998845.1 of Mesorhizobium sp. M4A.F.Ca.ET.022.05.2.1. Lineage (NCBI taxonomy): Bacteria > Pseudomonadati > Pseudomonadota > Alphaproteobacteria > Hyphomicrobiales > Phyllobacteriaceae > Mesorhizobium > Mesorhizobium sp. M4A.F.Ca.ET.022.05.2.1. Next base: position 18,171 of record NZ_RZOJ01000018.1, read on the forward strand.
ACGCGGCCGAATATGCGCAGGGCTATGAGGACGGCAAGGCGCAGGGCGATGCGGACGCCACGCGGCTGATAGGCGAAACAGCGGTCAAGGTGGATCGCTATCTTGGCGGACTGCAGGCGGAAGTCATCGGTCTGGCCATCGAAATCGTCAGGCGAATGCTGGGCGAGTTCGACGTCGGCACGCTTGTCGCCAAGGCCGCGAGGCACGCGGTTTCCGAAATACGCCGCACCAAATATCTGAAAGTCCGGGTTCATCCCGCTTCCGTCGACAGGGTTCGCGATGAGCTGGACGCGGTCTTGCGCGAGAGCGATCTGGGCATGACCGTCGAGATCGACGCGGATGATGCGCTGGCGGCCGGCGCCTGCATCGTTTCGACCGACTTTGCCGTCGTCGATGCCAGCATCGACGCGCAGCTCAATGCCATAGCGGCCGCGATAGGGTCAAAGGCGGAGGTTCCATGACGGCGCACGCTGCCGAAATCGAAAATCGCCTGGCGTCCATCATCCCCGGCCTGCGTTCCGGCCTGCGCGACGATGCCAGCCGGCCGAGGCGAGGGCGCGTGCGGCGGGTTACCGGCACGGTCATCCACGCGACCGTGGAGGAGGCCCGGATCGGCGAGATATGTGAATTGGTAGACCCCAGAACCGGCAGGACGACCAAGGCGGAAGTCGTCGGCCTGATGGACGAGATGGCGATCCTCGTTCCGCTTGGCGACCTGACCGGTCTTTCAAGCCTGACAGAGGTCGTTGCGACCGGAAAGGAGCAGTTGGTGCCCGTCGGTCCTGGCCTTCTGGGTCGGGTGATCAGCGCGCTCGGCGAGCCATTGGACGGCGAGCCGCTCTCGCCGGATGGCATTGTCGGCAGCTATCCGGTCAATGCCTATCCGCCATCTCCGCTCGAGCGCAGTTTGATTTCCGAGCCGATCCAGCTTGGAATCCGCGCTCTCGATGGGTTGCTCACTTGCGCGCGCGGACAGCGCGTCGGCATTTTCGGCGAGCCCGGTGTCGGCAAGTCGATCCTGCTTTCCGACATCGTCAGCGGCACCGATGCCGATGTCGCCGTGGTCGCCCTTGTCGGCGAACGTGGACGCGAGGTCCGCGAATTCCTAGAGCATCAGCTTGGAGCGGAAGGGCGGCAGCGGGCAATCGTCGTCGTTGCGACATCCGACCGGCCCGCCATCGAGCGCGTCAAGGCGGCCTATGTGGCGACTAGCATTGCGGAATATTTTCGCGACCAAGGCAAGCATGTGCTGCTTGCGATGGACAACATTACGAGATTTGCCCGTGCCCAGCGCGAGATCGGCCTGGCCTCGGGCGAGCCACCGACGCGTCGCGGTTTTCCGTCTTCGCTGTTTGCCGTCCTGCCGCGTCTGCTCGAGCGCTCGGGCCCTGGTCGCGTGGGGTCCATCACCAGCCTTTACAGCGTTCTCCTGGAAGGGGACGGCACGCTGGATCCGGTCGCCGAGGAAATCCAGGCGCTTCTAGATGGCCACGTCTTCCTGTCGAACGAACTTGCGCAGCGCAACCATTTCCCCGCCATCGACGTCCTGCGCAGCCGAAGCCGTCTGATGGATGCCGTCGTGCCACCGGTGCATCGGGCCGACGCCAGCCGCCTGCGCGAGCTGCTTGCCCGCTACGCCGATATCGAACTTCTCCTGCGCGTCGGCGAGTATGAAAAGGGCAGCGATGCGGTGGCGGATGAGGCTGTGGCGAAGATCGACGCCATCAACGCCTTTCTGCGACAGGCGTCCGCCACACACGAGAGCATCGAGAAGACACGCCAACGCATGCGGGAGATCGCTGATGAAGGAGCGTGACATGATCGCTCGATTGCGCGACCTCAGACACCGCCGTGAAGAACGCGCAAAGGAAGTCGTGATCAGAAGGCACGCCGCCGCGCACCGGGCCGCAAGGGAGGGGCAGGAGGCGGCCGCCGCGGTCACGGAGCACCTTCAGCGCATAGTCGACGCCGAGGATGCAGCCTTCGGTGCGCTTGTTGGACAGCCGGTCAAGGCGGCCAGCCTCTCCCGGCTTCAGGGACGGTTCGAAATCGCCGCCAGAAAAACCGAGCAGTTGCGGGAAAGCGAGAAGATGGCCGAGGTCGCCGCACAGCGACGGAAGGTGGAGTTGTCGGTAGCCCGCAAGCATCATCGCGCAAGCATGAAGGCCGTAGTGAAGCTGGATGGGCTTCTGGAGCATTTGAGCAAACGCACCGCGCGTCGTCGCCTGGCGCTTGCCGAACTTTCCGAGGAAGAGGAGCGCGGCCCACCGCGCCCGCCCACAGAACGATAACCCAATCTGTGACTGTGACTATGGATGTGATGCCTCAAGCCTTCGCCCCGGCAAAAACGAAAGCGCGGGTAAAACCAGCGAAACGCACGACCACACGGTCGCGCATTGGCGAACGGCTGACGCTGGAATCTGTTGCGGCTGTGGACGTTGGCGCATTGAACGCCTTCTACCGCCGCCGTGCTCCCGCCGAGATAACGATTGCGGGAAAGGCGGTGGCGATCGCCGCCGCCTGGTCGGCGTCGAACCCTGAGAACCAGCAGCTGTGGACCATCGCGTTCATGGTCGGAGACACGACGGGTAAATTGCGCCTGCCGCTTTCCGTCGTTGAACAGGGCTTCGCCAGGGCCGACGACCTAGCCGACATGAAACGATTGGCGCCCGGCCACGCCGCACTGCTGTTGGAGGCCGCGTTCGAAGTCGACCTCGAATGGATCGAGGGCAGACTGGGTGGGACGATCACGATCACCTCGGTCGCACCAGGAGACACCACTCCGGACGATCCCCCGTTCGCCTTTGTCCTGACCGGCAAGGATGAAACCATAGTCTGCGTCCTGAACACAAAAGACGCAGGCCTGGCGGCGCGGTTCGGCCGCCTTCTCGACGAGCTCGGCAACGCGAGGCCGCCGATCCCAGCCGAATTTCCGCTGCCGGTCTGCCTTCGGCGTGGCCCGCTTGCGATCACCCTTGGCGAGCTTCGAAGCCTGCAGGCTGACGATGTGGTGCTTTTCAAGGACGCGGAAGAGGAACGCATGGCGGCACTCATCATTGCCGAGCGCCTTTATGCGCCGGTGGCGTTGACCGCCGGCGGGCCGCAATTGCTTGCCGCGCCGACTGCAATCGCTGGATCGAATTGGGAGTGGAGCATGAACCAGAACACGCCGCCGCCGGACGGCCAGACTTTGGAAGAGTCGACCCTGGACGAGCTGCCGGTCGCACTCGCCTTCGAGATCGGCCGCACGGCAATGCCTCTGGGCGAAGTAAGGCAGCTTGCGCCCGGTGCAGTGGTTGCGCTCGCCGGTGTGACGGAGGCGAATGTGGACATCATCGCCAACGGCAAGCGTGTCGGCCGTGGCGAGATTGTGCGCATCGGAGAAAGCCTGGGCGTGCGAATCCTCCGCATGTTCGACAATGCTTGAGAATTCGCCCAACCTGCTCGGCATTCTGATCGCCGTCGGCTTCGTCGGGTTGCTGCCGCTGGCGGTCGTCACGATGACGGGCTTCCTGAAAATCTCGGTCGTGCTGTTTCTGATCCGCAATGCGCTCGGCGTCCAGCAGATGCCTCCCAATCTTGTACTCTACGGTATAGCGCTCGTGCTCACGGTCTACGTCACGACGCCGTTGCTGAGCGAGATGTCGGGGCGGCTTCAGGAGGGGCAGGTCCAGTTCCAGACCACGGATGATCTGGCCAGGGCGGCACAACTGGTCAGGGAACCGTTGCAACGACACCTTATGAAATTCACCCAGCCGCAAGAGCGGCAGTTCTTTCTCGACGGAACGACCCGCCTGTGGCCGGAACAGGCGCGCCAGAACCTGAAGGACGACGATCTCTCGATCCTTGTTCCCGCCTTTGTCGCCTCCGAGCTGACCCGTGCCTTCGAGATCGGCTTCCTGCTTTATCTCCCTTTCCTCATCATCGACATCGTCGTCGCCAACGTCCTGATGACGCTGGGTATGATCATGGTCTCGCCGGTCCTCATTTCGATCCCGCTGAAACTGTTCCTTTTCGTCGCCATCGATGGCTGGTCGCGGCTGATGCATGGCCTCATCCTGAGCTATGGCTGACGCCGCCGGGGGGTTTGCATGAGCAATGACTTCATCCTGGCGAAGGTCCAAGGCGCGCTTTGGACGGTGCTGTTCGCGTCCAGCCCGGCGATCATCGCGGCGCTGGCGGTCGGCATCCTTGTCGGACTTGCCCAGGCGCTGACGCAGATTCAGGACCAGTCCTTGCCGCAGACGATCAAGCTCGTCGTGATCCTTTTGGTCATCATCGTCTTCGGTCCGCTGCTTGGCCAGCAGATCGCCGAGCAGGCCTCGACGGCGCTGGACGAGTTCCCCGTCGTCACGCGTTGAGGCGCGCCGATGCCGGTCGAACCACTCTTCGCATCCATCAAGGAGCTTCAGTTCTATCTGCTGGCAGGCGCATTCGCGCTCGCACGCATGACCGGTTTCATGCTGCTGATGCCGCTCTTTTCGCGGGTGCCGCTATCCGGGCTTCTGCGCAACGGCGTGGCTCTGGCGCTGGCCGTTCCGGTCTTTCCGATGATCGTGAACAAACTGACGAACACCGACATTACGACGACGATGATCGTCCTCTACATGCTCAAGGAGGTCGTAGTCGGAGTAACGCTCGGGCTGGCGATGGGCATACCGTTCTGGGCGGCGGAGGCCGCCGGCGATATCCTTGACCTGCAGCGCGGCTCGACGATGGGGACGCTGATCGATCCGATGATGACCCACGAGACGAGTGCCACCGGCACCTTGCTCGCCGTCATCATGGTCACGGTCTATCTGGCCGCCGGCGGCTTCGAACTTTCCCTGACCAGCCTCTATGACAGCTATGGCCTTTGGCCGATCGACCAACTCCTGCCAGTCTTCAGCAAGGATGCTGCCGCGATATTCCTCGGTCTGCTGAATCGCATCCTGATGATGGCGCTGACGCTCGTCTTCCCGCTCATCATCTGCATGCTCTTGTCCGACATTGTGCTTGCCTTCCTGGCACGCGCTTCGCCGCATCTGAACGTCTTTGCGCTTTCGCTGGTGGTCAAGACGCTGGTCTTCAGTCTCGTCTTCGTGCTCTACGCGGCGTTTCTGCTGTTTTACATGAATCGGGACCTTGGCTTCCTGCACGAAGCCGGCCGCCAGATAGAAGCTATTGGCTGCCGCAGTTGTCAGTGAACAGAAGCTTTATTCGCAAACGCTAATGATAACGACAGCCACGATTGGCCGACCAATAAATACAATTTATCATTGAGGAAAGATTCTGACGATTTGACAAGCGGTCGACCCGCCGATGATCTTACGCGCTCTCGACGTGCCGCTGAACGTGCATCTCCATTGGAAGCCAATGCCTCGCCAGATCACTTCATTGTTCTATGACAATTTGCGACTGGTCGATGCGGATAGGCTGCGCAGGCTGGTTAGGATGGGTGCCTATGAAGGGCACACAGGAGGGCTTGCGCGCGGCAAGCTCCAGGCCAATGTCGTGATAGTGCCCCGCAGCTTCGCTGGCGATTTCCACCGGTTCTGCGTGCGCAACCCAAAACCGTGTCCATTGGTGGGCGTGAGCCGAGCCGGCAGTCCATTGCTCCCGGCATTGGGCGATATCGACATCCGCACCGATGCCCCCCAGTACAACATCTATTACTTCGGGGAGCTGATCCGCCAGAAAACGGACATCATCGATCTGTGGCGAGAAGACTTTGCCGTTTTCGCGCTGGGCAGTTCGCTTACAGTCGAAGCCGCCTTTGCCGGGAAGGGCATCCAGCTCCGCAGCATCGGATGCGGCAAAGCCTTGCCCAAATTCCGAACCAGGATCGAGACGCTCGGCGTCGGCCCGTTTGGTGGCGAAATGGTCGTCTCCATGCGCCCGATAAGGCGTTGCGACGTTGACAAGGTTCGCGCCCTCACCGCACGCTTCCCGCATGCACACGGCTCTCCCATCCATGTCGGAGAGCCGACGATTATCGGGATAAAGGACTTGATGGCTCCCGACTGGGGCGATGCGGTCGAAATCATGGACGGGGAGGTCCCTGTATTTTGGGCCAGTAGCCTGACCGCCCAAGATGCGCTCGCTCGTGCCGAACTCGAAATCTCGATCACCGTGTCGCCGGGGCACATGCTGATCACGGACTTGGATGCACGAGCAGATGCGGGCGCTTTCAAGGTCTTTTAGCAAGCGCAGGGTGGTCATCTTCGACCTTTCAAGAGTTCGAGACTGCGCGGACCCCACATAAAGCCCCCCGTCATTCGGCTGCATGCTCCTGCAGTCTCTCGAATACAAAAAGCTTGCCCTTACGCGCGCTGTCCTCAAGCGGGTGCGCCTTTGCCAGGTGCGCCGCAATGACGCTGGCCAGCATGCAGCCCGTCCCGCGCATCCATGCGGCAAGGCGCGGCGTGTCGAAACGGATCGGTTCTTGATTGGAGCGCAACAGGATATCGGTCGATCGGGGTCCCGAAGCATGACCCCCCTTGATCAACACGGCCTGCGCACCAGCGCCCAGCAAGTCCTGACCCTGCCTGACCGCGCCACCCTCGTCGGCAGCGCACTCAGCGCCCACAAGCAGCGCCAGTTCGAAGAGGTTGGGCGTGATCAGGCGGCAGAGTGGCATCAGGTCGCGCTTCATGACGGCGATGGCGCCGGCTTCCAGCAGCACCCTGCCTGATGTTGACGCCAGCACTGGGTCGAGTACTGCCGGAACCCCTGGATTTTCACGTAAAACGGCTGCAACGGCAACGACGGTCTCAGCCGTCGCGAGCATGCCGATCTTAATCGCCTCTACCCTGTTCGCCTGCAGCGCGGCGTGCATCTGCTTGGCCACCAGCCAGGGTGGCGAATTGTGGATTTCCATGACGGCGTCGTGCGTCTGCACGGTTAGCGCGGTGACAGCCAGGCAGGTGCGCACACCAATGGAAGACATCGTCTCGATGTCGCGTACAATCCCGGCGCCCCCGCTGGAGTCCGATCCGCCAACGACAAGCACATGTGGGTCTTGCCCTAGCGCCATCGTTCTGTCTTTTCGATCCATTCCCGCGTGCGCGCCTCGGAATTGGCATTCAGCGTGATGTCGGTGACCACTGCTGCGCTGTCAGCACCAGCAGCGAAGACACCGCCGAGCCGGTCGGGGTCGAGGCCGCCGATCGCGACCAACGGGATCGGCGCGACCCGGCGCTTCCATTCGCTGATCCGCTCCAGCCCTTGCGGCGCCCATTTCATCTTCTTCAGGATGGTGGGATAGACCGGGCCGAGCGCGATGTAGTCAGGCCTGGCGGCCAGGGCCGTTTCCAGTTCGGCATGATCGTGCGTGCTGAGCCCGAGCCGCATGCCGGCTGCGCGTACAGCCAAGAGGTCGGCGGTCTGCAAATCCTCCTGGCCGAGATGGATGAAGTCGCAACCTTCCTCGATTGCCAGGCGCCAGTGGTCGTTGACGATGAGCTGGCATTGGTGCTCGGCGCATAAGGCCTTCGCCTTGCGGATTTCGGCGCGCAACCCGGTCTCGTCCATGGCCTTGATGCGCAACTGAACCAGCCTGACGCCGACCGGCGCCAACCGTTCGATCCAGGCGGCGCTATCGACGATCAGGTAGAAGGGATCGAGCTTCATGATAAAACCGCCCTGCCGAATGTCGGCGTCGACGGCATCGCGACCTCGCGCGGTTCGAGCATTCCCGAGCAGAACGCTTCGCGGCCGGCATCGACCGCCTTGCCGAATGCGCGCGCCATGCCGACCGGATCGGCCGCCTTGGCGACCGCCGTGTTCAGGAGCACGGCGTCAAAGCCGAGTTCCATCACGGTTGTCGCGTGCGACGGACGTCCAAGTCCGGCATCGACAATCAACGGAACGTCGGGGAAATGCCTGCGCATCGAGCGCAGCGCCGGGATGTTGACCGGCCCGAGGGCTGAACCGATCGGCGCGCACCATGGCATCAGGACCTTGCAGCCAGCCTCCAGCAGCCGCTCGGCGACGACGAGGTCGTCGGTGGTATAGGGGAATACCGAGAAGCCATCCTCGCACAAGATACGGGCGGCTTCGACAAGGCCAAATACGTCCGGCTGTAGTGTGTCGTGGTTGCCGATCACTTCGAGCTTGATCCAACTCGTCCCGAACACTTCGCGCGCCATGCTCGCAGTCGTGACCGCTTCCTTGATGGAGTGGCAGCCGGCGGTGTTGGGCAGGATTTTCGTGCCGAGCGATCGGATCAGCGACCAGAATTTTTCGCCGGCCCTGCCGCCCGCCATCTCCCGCCGCAAGGAGACGGTCACCACCGACGCGCCCGACGCGTGAACTGCATCGGCAAGGATGGCCGGCGAAGGATATTGTGCCGTGCCGAGAAGCAGGCGCGAGGGAAGCGTCGTTCCCAGAAGCTCCAACATCGCTAGCCTCCCTGCATCGGCGAGAGGATTTCGATCCGGTCGCCGTCGCTCAGTTGGAATGCTGCCCGGCTGGCTTTGTGCACGAGGTCGCTGTTGACGGCCGTGGCCAGCCAGTCGCCCTCATAGTCGAGTGCTGCAAGCAGCGCCGCCAGCGTCGTGGTTGGGGTCTCAAGCGCTTCGCCGTTGACGATCAGTTTCATGTGTAGACTCCAAAGGTTTGTCCTGACTGAAGACAATCTCGGCCGCCTCGCGCGCCATGGCGGGTGCCAGCAGAAAGCCATGGCGATAAAGTCCGTTGATCGCGATCGTACTTCCGTGAGTCTCGACACGCGGCAGGTTGTCGGAAAAAGCCGGGCGAATGCCGACGCCGGTCTCAACGATACCAGCCTCGCCGAATGCCGGATTCAGAGCGCAGGCAGCGCCAAGCAACTCCATCACCGAACGGACTGTGATCGGTCCCCCGGACTGGCTTTCGATCATCGTCGCGCCAACCATGAAACGGTGGTCGGCGCGCGGCACGATGTAGAGCGGAAAGCGCGGATGAAGCAGCCGGACCGGGCGCGACAGCGAGACGTCGGGGGTGTGCAGGATCAGCATCTCGCCGCGAACACCGCGCAGCCTGCCGTTGACAGCGGCCATTCCCGTGCAGTCGATCTGGCGATCGAAACCGGAAACCCGCCCGGCGTCGGTACCGAAGCGGAATGAGACGTCCATGGCTGCGAGCCTGTTGTGGAGTGCCGTCATCGCCTGGCGCGGGTCGAGATGAGCCTCCTCGGGGAAAAGCAGTCCACGGCGGAAGCGACCGGCGAGGTCGGGCTCCAGCAGCGCGATTTCGTCTTCGTCGACACGCCGATGGCCTGACGTACGGCTGGCGAAGCGGTCAAGCTCGCCCGCATCGCGCAGCGCTGCCACAACCAGCGTTCCGGCCCGTGTCACCTGGCCGGGCAACACCGCCTCCCACCAGTCGGCGGCGTCGCGTCCGTGATCCAGCACCGGCTGCTCGGCGCTTTCACGCTCGCACCAGGGCGCCAGCATGCCGCCGGCGAACCAGGACGCATTGCCGCCAAGGCCGCGCCTTGTCTCCGCAACCGTCACCGTCGCGCCGCGGATGGCGAGCTCGAAGGCGGCGGTGAGGCCGGCGACGCCGGCCCCTCTGACCAGCACCTTCATGACCGCTCACGCCCCTGTGGTATGAGCGGTGCGCCGATCTCGTCCGCCGGCACGTAGAGATCGCCGCCTTCGCGATATTTCGCCGCCATCGCCGCCATGCCCTCTTTCTGCGCCTCGGCGCGGATGTCGTGGGAAATGCGCATGGAGCAGAATTTCGGCCCGCACATCGAGCAGAAATGCGCCAGCTTGTGCGCCTCCTTGGGCAAGGTCTCGTCGTGGAACGAGCGCGCCGTTTCGGGGTCGAGCGACAGGTTGAACTGGTCTTCCCAGCGGAACTCGAACCGCGCGCGGGAAAGGGCATCGTCCCTGACCTTCGCCGCCGGATGGCCCTTGGCGAGATCGGCGGCGTGCGCGGCGATCTTGTAGGTAATCACGCCGGTCTTGACGTCGTTGCGGTCTGGCAGGCCGAGATGTTCCTTCGGCGTCACATAGCAAAGCATGGCCGTCCCGAACCAGCCGATCATGGCGGCGCCGATGCCGGACGTGATGTGGTCGTAGCCCGGGGCGATGTCCGTCGTCAGCGGCCCGAGGGTGTAAAACGGCGCCTCGCCGCAGACGGCAAGCTGCTTGTCCATGTTCTGCTTGATCTTGTGCATGGGAACGTGGCCCGGGCCTTCGATCATCACCTGGCAGTCCTTGGCCCACGCGATCTGAGTCAGCTCGCCTAGCGTTTCCAGCTCGGCGAACTGCGCGGCGTCGTTGGCGTCGGCGATCGAGCCCGGACGAAGCCCGTCGCCGAGCGAGAAGGACACGTCGTAGGCGCGACAGATGTCGCAGATCTCGGCGAAGTGCTCGTAGAGGAAGCTCTCCCGGTGATGGTGCAGGCACCATTTGGCCATGATCGAGCCACCGCGCGAGACGATCCCGGTCACCCGGTCCACGGTCAGCGGGATATAGTGCAGCCGCACGCCGGCGTGGATGGTGAAATAGTCGACGCCCTGCTCGGCCTGCTCGATCAGCGTGTCGCGATACACCTCCCAGGTCAGGTCCTCGGCGATGCCGCCCACCTTTTCCAGCGCCTGGTAAAGCGGCACCGTGCCGATCGGCACCGGCGCATTGCGCACGATCCATTCGCGAATGTTGTGGATGTTGCGGCCCGTGGAAAGATCCATCACCGTGTCGGCGCCCCAGCGGATCGCCCACACCATCTTCTCGACCTCTTCGGCCATCGACGAGGTGACGGCGGAGTTGCCGATATTGGCGTTGATCTTGACCAGGAAATTGCGGCCAATGATCATCGGCTCGCTCTCGGGATGATTGATGTTGGCGGGAATGATCGCCCGTCCGCGCGCCACTTCGTCGCGCACGAATTCCGGCGTGACGAAGTCGGGGATCGCCGCGTCGAAGGCTTCGCCGTCGCGCTTAAGCTTGCCGCGCAGGGCCTCGCGGCCCAGATTCTCGCGGATCGCGACGAACTCCATCTCGGGCGTGATGATGCCGGCGCGCGCATAGGCAAGCTGGGTCACCGCCTTGCCGGCCTTGGCCCGCAGCGGCCGATTGCGGACCGGAAATTCCGGCGTCAGGCGCTCGCCCGTCGCGAACCCGTTGTCTTCCGGCCGCACGTGGCGGCCGTCATAAGCCTCGACATCTCCGCGCGCCGCGATCCAGTCCTGCCGAGGCCGGGCGAGGCCCTTTTCGATGTCCGTTTCGATCGCAGGGTCGGTATAGGGGCCGGAGGAGTCATAGACCGTCACCGGCGTCTCGCCGGCGGTCGGATGGACGGCGATCTCGCGCATCGGCACCCTGATCCGCGGGTGGAGGCTGCCTTGCTTGTGGATCTTGCGTGAGGCGGGCAGCGGTCCCGTCGACACGGTGGGGGTGAGGGCATTCATCTTGAGGCTCCTTTGCTCATGCATTGGAGACCCAGTTCTGTGCCGGAAGGATGAAAAGACGCTTTGGTCGCCCTGCCGAAACAGGACCTCGGGCATAGACTCCCGCGAAGCGCTTGCACCGTCCCTACGCCAGTATGAACTGGATCAGGTTCAACGGGTCACTGCGCCGCGAAAGCCAGCAGTATCTCAGCCCCTTGCCGGGACTCCCCTGGTGAATGCCTCAGGTTGGACGGGCGGGCGCCACTTTGTCAAGCCGTGTTCGGCCAGTCATCTCATACAGTCAGTCTGTCCCGTCAGCACCGCTACCCGGCTAGATCCCGACCACCAGGGCACCGCCGCTGAGACCCGCACCTGCCGCCGCCAGGAGAACCTTTTCGCCTGGCCTAAACGGCTGCTTCCGATGCGCGAGCGACAGCGAGAGCGGGATCGTCGCGGCGGAGGAATTGCCGTATTCGACGATCGTCTTGACGATCGCACGATCGTCGATACCGAGGCTTCGCCCGACGGCATCGAAGATGCGGGCGTTGGCCTGATGCGGTGCGAACCGGTCGATGTCTTGCGGTCGCATGCGGGCAGCAGTGAGCGCCTCCCGCGAGCAGGCGGTCATCATCTCGACCGCCTTGGCGAACACTTCGCGGCCGTCGGTGATCGTCATCCGGGTCTCAGCGAGATCGAGGTCGGCGTGGAAGGGCTTGTTGCTTCCGCCCGCCGGAATCTGGATCAGCCCGTAGCGCGATCCATCGGAATCAACCGATGCGCCGAGAATGCCCCGATCCGGTTCATCGCCGGGACCGATCACCACGGCGCCGGCGGCATCGGCGAACAAAACCGCGCTGGCGCGCTCGGCCGGGTTGATGCGGCGGCTAAGGATGTTCGCGGCAATGACGATGGCGGCTTTGCCGTGCAGGCGGGTGAAGCCATCGGCAAACATAAGCGCATAGATGAAGCCGGCGCAGGCGCCGGTCAGATCGATCGCGCCGGCGCGGCTCAGTCCCAGCCGATGCGCGACCAGCGGCGCGCTGGGCGGCAGGAGGTGGTCAGGCGTCGAGGTGGCAAGCAACAGAAGGCCGATGTCGCCGCGGTCGATGCCGGCATTCGTCAGCGCCATGTCGCCGGCTTGCGCGGCAAGGCCCGACAGTGTGTCGTCGTCGGTTGCCCAGAAGCGCGACCGTATCCCGGTGCGCCGCTCGATCCAGCCGGGCTCGAGCCCGAGACGATCTTCGATCTCCTGATTCTCGACCCTGCGCGCCGGCGCATGATGGCCGAACCCGAGAAGGCGCGACGACCTGCTCATGGCTTAGCGCCGAAGCGTTCCCCGGCCTCCTCGATGGCGTCATAGAGACCGTCGAGTTCTTCGCCGGTGATGCAATAGGGCGGCAGAAGATAGAGGACATTGCCGAGCGGACGCACCAGCAGCCCGCGCTCGAGGAAGAAAGCGCGCAGCTTCGGCCCGATCTCGGCCAGATAGCCGGCGGAGCCGGTGCGCAGATCGAGAGCCGCGATCGTCCCGGTTGCGCGGCTGTCGGTGAAAAAAGGATTGTCACGAAAACGATGAAGCCCTGCGGCCTGTCTTGCACTCAGGGCCGCGACCCGCTCGGCCACCGGTTCGTCACGCCAGATCTCGACATTGGCGAGTGCGGCCGCGCAGGCCATCGGATTGGCAGTGTAGGAACTCGAGTGGAAGAATGTCTTCTTCCGGTCCTCGGAATAATGGGCCTGGAAGATGGCATCGGTGGCAATCGTCGCCGCCAGCGGGATTACGCCGCCCGTCAGCCCTTTCGAGGTGCACAGAATGTCCGGTGAGATTGATGCCTGCTCGCAGGCGAACATGGTTCCGGTGCGGCCCCAGCCGGTCATCACCTCGTCGGCGATCAGCAGCGTGCCAGAGGCCTCGGCGATCTTCTTCAACTCGGCCAGAACCCATGCCGGATACATCAGCATGCCGCCGGCGCCGAGCACCAGCGGCTCGACGATCAGCGCGGCTGCGTGCCGGTCGCGGGAGACTGCCTCGAACCGATCGAGCGTCTCCTGCTCGCGCCCGGCAGCCGGGAAGGGGATGGTGTCGACCTCGAACAACAGGGGCTCGTAGGCAGCGTTGAACACGCCGCGAGCGCCGACGCTCATCGTGCCGATGGTGTCGCCATGATAGCTGTGCTCCATGACGACGATGCGCGAGCGCGGCGCGTCGATATTGCGGAAGTAGCCGAGTGCCATCTTCAGCGCGACCTCGACGGAGGTCGAGCCGCTGTCGGAATAGAACACCCGTTCGAGGCCGGCCGGAGCGAGGCCGACAAGCGCCCTGGCCAGGCGTTCGGCCGGCTCGTGGGTGAAGCCAGCGAAGATGATCTGGTCGAGGCTCGCCGCGGTCGTCTCGATGGCCTTGATGATGCGGGGATGGCGGTGGCCGTGGGTGACGACCCACCAGGAGGAAATGGCATCCAGGATGCGCGTGCCGTCGGCCTTGTAGAGGTAGGCGCCTTCCGTCCGGACGATTTCGGGGATGGCGGGCTCGAGCGCGTGCTGGGTGAAGGGATGCCACACATGGGACTGCGGCATCATTCGCCTCCCGCAATCGCTGTGAGGTCGAAGCCGGCAATCATCGCCTCCCTTAGATTCCCACTCGTCAGCGGATCGAGTAGCGGCAGCCTGCCAAGCTGGCGCACGCCGCTGAATTCCACGATTGTTCTCTGCGTGTCGGCCACCTCATCGCCGATGAAGGCAATGCCGATGAGCGGGATGGATCGGGCCCTGAGCACCTCGATCGACAGGAGGGTGTGGTTGATCGTGCCGAGCTTGGTACGGGCGCACAGGATGACCGGCACTCGCCACTGCGCGAAGATGTCGATGAATTTAGTGCGCCGGTTGAGCGGCACCATCAGTCCCCCTGCGCCTTCGATGACGAGCGGGCCCGGCAAGTCCGGAAGCGACAGCTCTGTGGCGTCTATCGCGACGCCGTCGAGTTCGGCTGAACGATGCGGCGATAGCGGCTCCTTCAGGCGATACACTTCGGGCAGCACGCGCCCCGGCGGCAAGCCGGCGAGCCGTTCCACGACCTGGCTGTCGGTCTCCTCGTCGAGGCCCGATTGCACCGGCTTCCAGTAGAAGCCGTCGAGCAGGCAGGCGAGCCCGGCCGAAAACACCGTTTTGCCGATCCCGGTATCTGTTCCGGTGATGACGATGCGCTTGGTCATGCCGCCGCCAACACCTCGAAGAGCGCCTCGACCATGGCCGAAATGTCGGCCTCGTCGACATTCAGCGTCAGCGAAATGCGCAGGCGCGATGTGCCCTCGGGGACGGTCGGCGGACGAATGCCGCGAATGTCGAAACTGCGCGCCTGCAGCGCCGCCGCCACCGCCATGGTGCGCCCGTTGTCGCCGATGACGAAGGGCTGGATCTGCGAGCCGCTGGGGGCTACGCCGCAGCGCTCGGCCAATTGGCGGCCCGCGAAGGCAACGCGCTCCTGCAACTGGGCACGGCGTTGGGGCTCGTCGGACAGCATGGCAATCGCCTCGCGCGCTGCCACGGCCATCAGCGGCGATGGCGCGGTGGAGTAGATGAATGGCCGACAGCGGTTGACGAGATAGTCGCACAGCAGTTCCGGCCCGGTGACGAGCGCACCGGCCGCGCCGAGCGCCTTGCCGCATGTGTGGAGCGCGACGATGTTGTCGCGGCCCTCGAAAGCGGCGGCAAGGCCGCGGCCGTCTGGCCCCCAGACGCCGGTGGCATGCGCCTCATCGACGACGATGAAGGCCTCGTGCCGGTCGGCAAGCGCGACCAGGTCCTCCATCGGCGCGCGGTCGCCATCCATGCTGTAGAGGCTTTCGACCACGATCCAGACGCGCCCGGTGCCGCCTTCGGCGCGCCAGCGCGTGATTGCATCCTGGAAAGCATCGACGTCGTTGTGCACGGCGAGCTTGAACTCGGCGCGGCCAGCGCGGGCCCCCTCATGCATGCTGGCATGAGCCAATTCGTCGAGGACCAAAAGGTCACCCTTCTGCGGCAGGGCGGTGAGCAGGGCGAAGTTGGCGATGTAGCCGCTGCCGAAGAACAGCGCGCGGTCGGCTCTGAAGAACGCTGCCGCGTCCGCCTCCAGTGCCTCGTGTTCCGGCGCGTTGCCGCGCAGCAGCCGAGATCCGGTCGCGCCGACCGGCGTGCCCTGCGCGATCGCCGCCGCAACCGCGTCGCCCAGTCTTTTGGAGGCGGCGAGCCCGAGATAGTCGTTCGACGAGAAATCGAGCCCAGCGCGCGGCGAAAGCGTCCGCAGACGGTCCTTGCGCGCCAGTCCGCGCAAGGTCGCGTCATAGCGGGCAAGCGGCGCTTCGTTCATTGCGCCTCGAGGTCCATCGGCTCGATGCCGAGACGGCGGAACAGCAGCGTATCTTTGTCCTCGCCGGGATTGTCCGCCGTCAGCAGCGTGTCGCCGACGAAGATCGAGTTGGCGCCGGCAAAGAAGCACAGCGCCTGCATCTCGTCGGTCATGGCGGTGCGCCCGGCGGAAAGTCGGACATGCGATTTCGGCATCATGATGCGCGCCAGCGCGATCACGCGCACGAACTCGATCGGCTCGATCGGCCTGGCATCGGCAAGCGGGGTGCCGGCGATCGGGATGAGCATGTTGATCGGAA
>NZ_RZOJ01000190.1:0-10834 GCF_003998845.1 Mesorhizobium sp. M4A.F.Ca.ET.022.05.2.1
GCAGGGCCATGGCCGCACGGCGCTTGGCGAGCGGCCGTTCAGCGTCGAAGCGATGGGCAACGACATGGCGGCGATCGTCAAGGCGCTTGGCTACGACCGGGTCGACGTCATGGGCTATTCGCTGGGCGGCGGCGTCGCCTTCCGCATCGCTGTCCAGCACCCGGAGGCGGTGCGCCGGCTGGTGATGGTGTCGACGGGCTATGCCACCAACGGCTTCTACGACGAGATGCGCCCGCAGCAGGCGCAGGTGAGCGCGGCGGCGGCCCCGTTCATGAAGGATACGCCGATGTACAAATCCTACGTCGCCGTGGCGCCGCATCCGGACGATTTCCCTAGGCTGCTCGATACGCTCGGCGCCTTCATGCGCAACGAGCGCGACTTCTCGGCCGATGTGCCGAAGCTGAAAATGCCGGTCATGCTCGTCTATGGCGACAGCGACATGTACAAGCCCGAGCACGAGATCAAGTTCTTCCAGATGCTCGGCGGTGGCCAGGATGCCGGCTGGATGCGCGAGAACCTGTCGCAGAACCGGCTGGCGATCATCCCCAACCGCACCCACTACGACATCTTTTTCGCGCCGGAACTGCCCGCCACCGCACTGCCCTTCCTCGACGGCGTGACCAAGGTGAAGAGTTGGGACGAGATGCTCGGCGCAACCGAATAGCGGGTCGGCAATCTCATGCGGCCGTCTCCCTGGAGGCGGCCGCGTGCTTTTGGACGCGCTACCATCTCTGCCGGTCGCATCATCGCAACCGATGGCTTCCCATAAAAGCTTTTCAATTGACGCAGCTCCCCGCCCGGCTACGGTTCCGGCATTCTTACCGAGCGAACGGATACCGGCGATGACGAAATATCAGGGCGGCTGCCTCTGCGGAGCGGTGCGCTACCGCGCCGAGGTGGCGCCGATCAACGAACGCGTCTGCCATTGCCGGATCTGCCAGAAGGCGATCGGCGCGGCGTTCAACGCGCGGCTGCTGTTTCGCATCGACGACGTGACCGTCGAGGGCGAGGTGGCGACGGTCAACTCCTCGCCGGACCTCAAGCGCGGCTTTTGCGCGGCCTGCGGTGCGACGCTGTTTTCCAGGCGCGATTCCAGAGGTATTCTTGGCATCACCTCCGGCTCGCTCGACGATCCTTCCCTGTTCAAGCCCGACATGCATTTCTGGACGGCCTCGAAGCAGCCCTGGGTGCGGTTGGACGACGGCCTGCCGCAATATGAGGGCCTGCCACCCGGGTAGAGTTTACCTTCACCCCTTGTGGGAGAAGGTGGCCGAGCGAATCTCGGTCGGATGAGGGGTGTTCCAGAAGACGCCGACGTCTCATCCTTCCTGCACCCCTCAACCGTCTCGGCGCTGCGCGCCGATCCACCTTGTCCCTGGTGGGAGAAGGGGAAGCGCCTGCACAAAAATTTCATCTTCGATTCACGACATAGCCGGCAAAGCGTCATTGGCGGGCCATCATTGGCTGCCTATCTATCGTGCGCGGGCCGGCATTCGAGGAGGCGACGGATGAGCGAGAGCATCAACACCCTGGACGAGCTTTTGAACGACCCGATGGTCCGGCTCGTGATGGAGCGCGACCGCGTGCAGCCAGCCGAGCTTCGCACCCTGCTCGAGAGGGCTCGCGGCAGCGCGGCTGGCGACATGCGCGCCGGCCAGCCGATGGTGCCGCCGGCCCACATGGTCGCCAAGAACTGCTTCCGGCAATGGCTGCGGGTCTAAAGTAATTCCAGCAAGAGTGTGAAGCGGTCTTCCGTCCGGAAACAAGCCTAGCTGCTTAATTCGAGGCAGCCGGCAAATAGCTGTAATGGCTGCGGAAATATGCGATCCGGAAGCCAAGGCGGGCATAGTTGCGATAGGCGGGTCCGTCGCGCTCCTCATGCGGCGCCTCGATGTCGGCGACGAACAGTTTCGCGCCGGCCGCCAGGCCGTCGCGGACCAGCGCTTCGCCAAGCACTGCGTCGAGATCGAAGCTCGGCGCCGTGATGCCGGGCACCGGCGCGTCGATGCCGCTCCAGGCCGCGCCGTCGGCGCCGATGAACAGCGAGCGCACCGCCGCCACCGCGCCGTCCCGCTTCAGGATGTAATGATGCCAGCCGTTGCGGCCGACCAGCGCCAGCAGCCAGGGTGAAGTCGGCAGCCTGTACTGGCGATCGATGAAGCCGGCCCATTCGGCAGCCGTTGCTTGCGTCACCCGCTCGACCGAGAGCCCATCGGCCGGGAACAGCGGTTCGGGCGGCAGCGGTGTTGCCTCGCGATAGATCCGCTCCCAGCCGCCCTGGCGCTGCAGGCCGCGCGCTTCGAGCCAGCATCTGAGCCGGGAAGGTTCGGTGTGCGGATTGACATAAAACCAGGGCCGCGAGATGCCGGCAGCGCGGTAATGCGCCAGAAGCGTGTCGAGCTGACTTTCGGTGGCCGGGCCGTCGACGCCGAGATTCTTCACGCAGTTGAAATGGATGAACGGGATCGTCGTGCAGGTGGTCCAGGCCAGATCGCCTTCTGCCGCCATCGAAAGCCCTTGCCTCGTTGCGAAATCGGCCGGCGCCGCAGCGTAGAGGTCAAGCCACGCATTGACCTCGGCGCGCTCGATGGCGCGGCTGAAGTCGCCCGACACGTTTTCGATCGCGATGGCCGGCGGATGCGGCACCGGCACTATTACGGGTTCCAGTTCTGACAGGGCGGATGACATGGCTTCCCCTCCCGAAATTCCTAGCCTTACAATGTAAGATTAGTGGAGGATAATATTATGGCCGAGCTTGTCAAGCGAGATATGGAGCACCGGCAGCCTGCCGTCGGAGCCGCCATTTTATCCCTAACAACTTGATTCAACATTTATTGGCAATTTCTCGTTAGGAATCGTGTCTGCCGGCGGCAAATCCGCCTTCGGCCTGTTTTGTTTCGTGTACAGGTCCAGATGCGGTTCCCAGGCGTCGTCAGTTTTGTGCTTGCATCGCTGTGCCTTGCCGGCTGCTCGTCCACATCGGGCATGGACGCCTTGCAGGTGCCGTCCAACGAGATCACCAGTTCCGTCGTCAGGCCAAGCGCACCGGTGGCGAAGGCCGTCGCGACTGCTGAGACCGAAGCCACCGACGAGACAGTGTCGATGGCCGGCACCGCCCGTATCAGGCCGCCGGCGTCATTGCCTGAAGAGAATGCGCGTCCCTTCGGCCTAGCCGAGGAAGAGACGGTGGCATTCCCTGCGCCTGATCTTCCCGACAGTGTCGAACCGCCGGTCGAGCCGGCGGCGCTTATGGCGCCGCCGAAGCGGCTGTCTCGCGCGGCGCCGGCGATGCTGGCCGGCCCCGTCACCCGATATGGCTTTCGCGATGCCAAGCCGATCAATTTCGGTCGGGCCTCGCCCCGGCACCTTGCGGTGCACGGCGTCGACGTTTCGCGCTGGCAGGGCAACGTCAACTGGGGAAAGCTGCGCGCCCAAGGCGCCAACTTCGCCTACATCAAGGCCACCGATGGTGGCGATCATCTAGATCCGATGTTCAGGACGAACTGGCGCAATGCCGATGCCGCCGGGCTGAAACGCGGCGCTTATCATTTCTTCTACTGGTGCCGCACCGCCGGCGAGCAGGCCGATTGGTTCATCCGCAACGTGCCGCGGGTTGAGGGCGCGCTGCCGCCGGTGATCGATGTCGAATGGAACGGCGAATCCTCCTGCAAGCGGCGGCCGTCGCGCGAGACAGTGCTGGAGAAGATGCAGGTGTTCATGGACAAGCTCGAACGCCACTACGGCCAGCGGCCGATCATCTACACCAGCCCCGACTTCTATCGCGACAATCTGCGCGGCGCCTTCCTCGACTATCCGTTCTGGCTGCGCGCTGTCGCGCGCCATCCGTCGAAGGTCTATCCCGACCGCAAATGGCTGTTCTGGCAATATTCCGGCTCCGGCCTGTCGCACGGAGTGAGGGGCCGCATCGACCTCAACGTCTTCCACGGCGACGAGCGCGCCTGGCG
Organism: Mesorhizobium sp. M4A.F.Ca.ET.022.05.2.1; assembly: GCF_003998845.1. Lineage (NCBI taxonomy): Bacteria > Pseudomonadati > Pseudomonadota > Alphaproteobacteria > Hyphomicrobiales > Phyllobacteriaceae > Mesorhizobium > Mesorhizobium sp. M4A.F.Ca.ET.022.05.2.1. The sequence goes on from NZ_RZOJ01000190.1 coordinate 3,966, forward strand.
GGCCTGGGCCGGTGGACAGATGACTGTCGCCGACGCCGACTGAGCGCTCTCGGCTGATGCCATTACCGGCAGGCTGCCCCATCCCCCGGCGGCATTTTCAGCGTTTTGCTAAGGATCCACTCACCTTTTTCCTTAGTGGTCCTGCAATGCCCGGCTGGTAACATCGGCGTAATCATGCATGCCGCGCGCAACAGGCGGCCGAGCATGAATGGGCATGGAGGAGTCGATGCGCAATCCGGTTCTGGCAATCGTTTTTGTGGCCGCTGTCGGCTACGGACTTTTCAATGCGCTCGGGCATGGGCGGAGCGACAAGCCGATGGCCATTCCGGCCGCGGCGCCGGGCGCCTCGCAGACGGCGCCTCGCGCGATGACGGAGAACGTCGTCGCCTATTCCACCGAAGACAAGTCGATGCAGGCCGCCAAGAACAAGGGCCACTCGACGCTGCCGCGCTTCCACGAGCTGATGGCCGCTGGCACGCCCGGCACCTACACGGTGAAGTTCCCGCTCACCCAGAACGGCGCCACCGAGCACATCTGGATGCAGCTCACCGGCCTGGGCGACGGCACCTTCATCGGCCTGCTTGCCGACGAACCTGTCAACGGCACCAAGTACAAGATGGGCGACCGCATGACGGTGGAGGAAGCCGACGTCGAGGACTGGATGGTCAAGAACGGCGGCGAGGTTTACGGCGGCTATACCGTGCGTCAGGCGTTTGCGGACATGCCGAAGGAACAGGCCGCGAAATACGGCATCACCTTCAAGGATTGATCCGGCTCCCCGAGAGGAGGAGAGTCGCACCCCGCGCAGTCGTCATCCTCGGGCTTGACCCTACCCTTACCTTGCCTCGCGTCTTTCGCGCTCGCGTATCTCGGCCGTCTGAGCCAGCACCCAGTCGCGGAACACCTTGATCTTGGGTGCATTGCGGCGGCTTTCCAGATGCACCAGCCAATAGCCGTCGCCATCGGATCCAAGCACTTCAAAAGGCTGGATCAACTGTCCCTTGGCCAGCAGCGCATTGTAGATGTTGCGGGTGAGGATCGCGGCGCCCTGGTCGGTCAGCGCCGCCATTGCATCGTAAGCCTGCGACCCCAGCGTCGGACCCGCGATGACGCGATCGGGTTCGAACGGCACGCCGGCTGCCTCGAACCAGATTTTCCACCAGGGATCGTCGGCGCAGCATAGCGCCACCTTGTAGAGATCCTCGGGACGGTGGATGCCGCCCACACTCTCGGCCAGTCTCGGGCTGAGCATTGGCGTATAGTCCGCCTTGAACAGATAGTGAGCCGTCAGGCCGGTCCATTTTCCGGTGCCCGTGCGTATCCCGACGTCCATGTCCTCGCGCGTGAAATCGACTAGGCGGGGCGATGTGTTCACCTTCACGGCGAGATCGGGATGCATCAGCTGGAATGTTCCAAGCCATACGGCCAGCCAGTTCGTTGCGAAGGTCTCCATGGTCGTCACCGACAGCACGCCGGTCGCGCCGCCCTTGGTCGCGACCCACGCATCGGCCAGGGCCGAGAACGCGCCTGATGCGTGCGGCGCCAACTGCTGTCCGGCCTCGGTCAGGGCGATCTGTCTTGTTTTTCTTATGAAAAGCGGCGTTCCCGCGCGTTCTTCCAGCACCTTGATCTGATAGCTGGCCGCCGACTGGGTCATGCCGAGTTCTTCGGCCGCCTTGGTGAAACTGCCCAGCCGCGCCGCGGCCTCAAACACTCGGATGGCGCCTAGCGGCGGCAGCTCCCAACTCATAACGCATCAATCCTCCTGATGCATGCTACGCGAGGTTCGATTGGAATCCAAGGCCGGAAAACGGCATGCTCTGGTCATCGAACTCGAACCCGAAAGGACACACGGCAATGACCACCACCCGTTACAACACGCTTCGTCGACCGGTTCTCGACCTCTTCATCGCGCCGTTCAGGCCCCGCACGCGCGGCCTGCTCGACCGCCGTTCACTGTCGGACCATTTCCTGCGCGACATCGGCATGCTCGACGGACACGTGCCTCCCGGCACCCTTCGTTGAGGCAATCCCACGCTTCGACCGACCTAGATCCGAGGGAGGGAAAGATGTCATCGGAGGCTTTGGCGAAGAGCCGTCAAACGATCAATGCCTATGAGGACTATGCGGAACGCTACGACGCCATCGTGCGGCATGTTCCCAACGAGAGAGAACAGGCATCGCTTAAGCGCCTCGTGGCGATCGCCGGCACAAGCGGTCAGATTCTCGAAGTCGGGTCGGGAGCGGGATACGACGCTGATTTTCTGGAGGGTCTGGGCGTCAAGGTTCGCCGCACCGACGCAACCAAGCGGTTTCTCGAGTTGCAGGCTGCGCGCGGCAAGGAGGGTGATCTCCTTGATCTCCTCACCGACGAACTCGGCGGACCCTACGATGCTGTCCTGGCACTCGCTGTCCTGATCCATGTGCCCCGCGACCAGATCGATCAGGTGCTTGCCAAGATAGCCGGCTCGCTGCGGCCAGGCGGCGCCTTCCTGGTATCGATGCGCAATGGCGACGGCGAGACGGATGGCAACTATCATACCGTCTTGTGGCGTAGGGACGATTTTGCGGCGCGTATTGAGAGCGCCGGGCTGGTGCTGATCAGGGACGATTTCAACATTGGCCGCAACAGCGAGGAATGGAACACGTTCCTGGCTGTCAGGCCGGCAAGATGGGGTACGGGAGAGGCGCTGCTCGCGCCCTCGTCATCGTCGGGCTTGACCCGAGGATGACGAAATGGGGTTCCGGTATGACCCTCAACAGGTGACGAGATCCGTATGGCCAAATCCCTTCGAGTAGTCGAGCACGGAAATGACCGAAGGCACCACGCGGAAAATACGGACCTGTTCTGGCGTCGGCATCGGGCCGGGCAGCGCGACTTGCGGCGGATACTTCATCGGCAGCATCCGTAAAACCTTTTCAGCTTCGGCCCGGTCTGTAACCTCCTGCGCGCGCGCCGCCATGGAAAGTCCAGTGATCTCCATCACCTGCGGCGCGTCGTGGTCGATGGTCAACGACACGCGATCATCCCGCGCCATATTGGCCGCCTTCTGGCTTTCCAGACCGCAGAGGAAATAGAGCGTGAGGCCTTCGTTGACGTAGCCTACGGTCGTCGCCTGCGGCCAACCGTCCGGCCTCAAGGTCGCGATCGTCATGACCCGGTGCTGATCCAACAGCGTTTCGATCTTGTTTTTGATCTCCTGGTCCATCCCTTGCCTCCGACGTCATTGCCGACGGTGGCTATATTTGGGGCTCGTGGGTAGCCTTGCATTGACCTGCATCAACGCAATTGCGGGCAAGCAGGCTTCGGCCGCAATGGCTGGTCGGGTCTGGCGCCGCGCGCTGATCCAACTTCCCACAAGGGGGAAGGAGAGCGCTCACTTCGATGGTGATGTGGTCGATCATATCGTTTTTGGGTCGTTGATCGATCAAACAAAATCAGCCCGATCTTACGATCGGGCCGATAATGTTCCGTTTTAGCGGATCAAATCGCCTCAACTACACCCGCTCGTGCTTCCACACGTGTCGCACTTCTCGCAGGTGCCGTTCCGCACCATGGTGAAGTTGTGGCACTCCGAGCATTCGTTGCCGGTGTAGCCCTGCAGCAACGACTGCTGGCGGCGTGTCGCGGCGAGCTTCTTGGCGTCGGCGGCTTCCTGCGCGGCGGCGTCGGTGAACAGTGCCTCGGTGCTGGAAACCTCGGCTTCCTCCTCGACGATGTCCTCGGCCAGTTCCCTGGCGCGCTCCTCATAGTCGCGCTTGTAGGCGATGGCCTCGTCGCTCGCCGGCTTCAGCGTCAAGACGTTGGAGCCGGAGAAGGCGGTGGGTGCGGCGCGGGCAGGGGCCGTCGTCGGGGCCGAGCCGCCAAAGCCCTTGGGATCGCCGCCAGCGCCCGAGACCAGCTTGACCGGCGAAACGCCGCGGGTCAGGCCCTTCGAGAACGGCGTCGCCTTGCCTTCGGTGATGCCGCGGCCGAGCGCCGTCTTGTCGAAGTCCGACTGGTCGACATGGGCGAGGTCGTGGCGGGCGAGATAGGAGACGGCGAGCTCGCGGAACACGTAGTCGAGGATCGACGTCGCGTTCTTGATGGCGTCGTTGCCCTGCACCATGCCGGCCGGCTCGAACTTGGTGAAGGTGAAGGCCTCGACATATTCATCGAGCGGCACGCCGTATTGCAGGCCGAGCGAAATGGCGATGGCGAAGTTGTTCATCATCGCGCGGAAGGCGGCACCTTCCTTGTGCATGTCGATGAAGATCTCGCCGAGCCGCCCGTCGTCGAACTCGCCGGTGCGGAGATACACCTTGTGGCCGCCGACCACCGCCTTCTGCGTGTAGCCCTTGCGGCGGTTCGGCAGCTTTTCGCGGTCGCGGTAGAGCCGCTCCACCACGCGCTCGACGATCTTCTCCGTCACCTGCACGGCGCGCTGCGCTGCGGGCGCCGCGATCAGCTGCTCGACCAGCTCGTCCTCATCCTCCTCGCCGTCGGCGAGCAGCGAGGCATTGAGCGGCTGCGACAGCTTCGAGCCGTCGCGATAAAGCGCGTTCGCCTTCAGCGCCAGCTTCCACGACAGCATGTAGGCGTTCTTGGCGTCCTCCACCGTCGCTTCATTCGGCATGTTGATGGTCTTGGAGATGGCGCCGGAAATGAAGGGCTGCGCCGCAGCCATCATCAGGATGTGGCTGTTGATCGACAGCGAGCGCTTGCCGATCTTGCCACAGGGGCTGGCGCAGTCGAACACGGCAAGGTGCTCGGCCTTCAGGAACGGCGCGCCTTCCAGCGTCATGGCACCGCAGACATGGATGTTGGCGGCCTCGATGTCCTTCTTCGAGAAGCCAAGCGCCGGCAGCATCTCGAACGAGAAATCGCCGAGCTGCTCGTCGGTGAAGCCGAGCGTCTCCTTCACCCAGTCGGCGCCCAGCGTCCACTGGTTGAAGACGAACTTGATGTCGAAGGCCGACTTCAGCGCCGCGTTCAGCGCCGCGATCTTGTCGTCGGAAAAGCCCTTGGCCTTCAGCGAGCCGGGATTGATGCCGGGCGCCTGGTTGAGGTTGCCGTGGCCGACCGCATAGGCCTCGATCTCGGCGATCTGGCTTTCGGAGTAGCCCAGCGTGCGCAGCGCTTCCGGCACGGCGCGGTTGATGATCTTGAAGTAGCCGCCGCCGGCGAGCTTCTTGAACTTCACCAGCGCGAAGTCGGGCTCGATGCCGGTGGTGTCGCAATCCATGACCAGGCCGATCGTGCCGGTCGGCGCGATCACGGTTGCCTGCGCATTGCGGTAGCCGTGCTCCTCGCCGAGCTCGATGGCGCGGTCCCAGGCCGCCTTGGCATGCTCAGCGAGCGCCTGCTGCTTCAGATCGGACGCGACCAGCGGCACCGGATTGACGGCGAGCTTCTCGTAGCCGTCCTTGTCGCCATAGGCGGCGCGGCGGTGGTTGCGCATGACACGCAGCATGTTCTGGGCGTTGCGGTCATAGTCTGGGAAGGCGCCGAGCTCCGCGGCCATCTCGGCCGATGTGGCGTAGGCCGTACCGGTCATGATCGCGGTAAGCGCGGCGCAGATGGCGCGGCCCTCGTCGGAGTCGTACGGTATGCCCGAGGTCATCAGCAGGCCGCCGATATTGGCGTAGCCGAGGCCGAGCGTGCGGTATTCGTAGGAGAGCTTGGCGATCTCCTTCGACGGGAACTGCGCCATCATCACCGAGATTTCGAGCACGATGGTCCACAGCCGCACCGTGTGCTCGTAAGTGGCGATGTCGATCGTGCCGTCGGCATTGCGGTAGGGCAGAAGGTTGATCGAGGCGAGGTTGCAGGCCGTGTCGTCGAGGAACATGTATTCCGAGCACGGGTTGGAGGCCCGGATCGCACCGGCCGAAGCGCAGGTGTGCCAGTCGTTCATCGTCGTGTTGAAGTGCAGGCCGGGATCGGCCGACGCCCAGGCCGCGTAGCCGATCTTTTCCCACAGGTCGCGCGCCTTCAGCGTCTTCAGCGCCTTGCCGTCCTTGCGGGCGGTGAGCTGCCAGTCGCCATCGGCCTCGACGGCGCGCAGGAAGTTGTCCTTCAGCGACACCGAGTTGTTGGAGTTCTGGCCGGAAACGGTGAGGTAGGCATCCGAATCCCAGTCGGTGTCGTAGGTCTTGAACGACATCGAGGTGTAACCCTGGCGGGCGAACTGGATGACGCGGTAGATATAGTTCTCCGGCACGGCGTCCTTCTTGGCCGCCTTGATCTCGCGCTTCAGCGCGGTGTTGATCGCCGGATCGAAGCAGTCGTCGTCATGGCCTTCGCAATTTACGCAGGCCTTCATGATCGCTTCGAGGTGCTTCTTGACGATCTTGGAGCCGGTCACCAGCGAGGCGACCTTCTGCTCTTCATTGACCTTCCAGTCGATGAATTCCTCGATGTCGGGATGGTCGACGTCGACGATGACCATCTTGGCGGCGCGGCGCGTCGTGCCGCCCGACTTGATGGCGCCCGCCGCGCGGTCGCCGATCTTGAGGAAGCTCATCAGGCCGGACGAGCGGCCGCCGCCGGACAGCTTTTCGCCTTCGCCGCGCAGCAGCGAGAAGTTGGAGCCGGTGCCGGAGCCATACTTGAACAGGCGCGCCTCGCGCACCCACAGGTCCATGATACCGCCTTCGTTGACGAGGTCGTCCTGCACGCCCTGGATGAAGCAGGCATGCGGCTGCGGATGCTCGTAGGAGGACTTCGACTTGGTCAGCTTGCCGGTGAAGGGGTCGACATAGAAGTGACCCTGGCTCGGGCCGTCGATGCCATAGGCCCAGTGCAGGCCGGTGTTGAACCATTGCGGCGAGTTCGGCGCGACGCGCTGCGTGGCCAGCATATAGGCAAGCTCGTCGCGGAAGGCACG
>NZ_RZOJ01000191.1:0-10832 GCF_003998845.1 Mesorhizobium sp. M4A.F.Ca.ET.022.05.2.1
GAGCGATTGCGCCCTCGCCGTCCTTCAGTTGCTCGGCGACGGCGGCGAGCCGTTCGTACGCCTCTATCTGCAATATGCGCTGGCGCTGAAGCCCAACAGCGATGCCGCTCTGGTGCAACTCGCCGCCGTCGCCGAGCAACTGAAGGACGGCGAGGGCGCAATCGCTCTCTATCGCCGCATTCCCGGTTCCTCGCCGCTGAAGGAGCTTTCCGACCTGCAGCTCGGCCTCAACCTCGCCGATCTCGATCGCCATGACGAGGCGATCGCTCATCTGAAGGCGTTCGTCGACAAGCATCCGCAGGACATGCGCGCCTATCTGGCGCTGGGCGGGGTCTACTCCTCCAAGGAGGACTTCCGCTCGGCGGCCAATCTCTACGACAAGGCCGTTGAGGTGCTGAAGACGCCGACCAATGCCAACTGGAACATCTTCTATCAGCGCGGCATCGCCTATGAGCGGCTGAAGGAATGGCCGAAGGCGGAGCCGAACTTCCGCAGGGCGCTGGAACTGTTCCCCGACCAGCCGCAGGTTCTGAACTATCTCGGCTATTCCTGGGTCGACATGAACATGAACCTCAAGGAAGGCCTGGCGATGATCCAGAAGGCCGTCGATCTAAGGCCGAGCGACGGCTACATCGTCGATTCGCTGGGCTGGGCCTATTTCCGCATGGGCAGGTTCGAGGACGCGGTCCGCGAAATGGAGCGCGCCGTGTCGCTGAAGCCGGAGGACCCGGTGCTGAACGACCATCTCGGCGACGCCTACTGGCGCGTCGGCCGCAAGCTGGAAGCCACCTACCAGTGGAACCAGGCCCGCGACCTGAAGCCGGATCCCGACGTGCTTGCCACCTTGCAGCAGAAGCTGCTCAAGGGCCTGCCGGCGATCGAATCCAACACGGCGCAGGAAACCCCGAAGGTCAAGCCGGCCACGCCGGCGCCGAAGGGGTGAGCGGCACCGAAGGATGCTTTGAGCGGGGCTCTTCGTAGCCCCGCTTCGCTTTCAGAGAAGCTTGCGAACCCCGACCGCTCCGCCACCTTGTCGTAGAGTTGCATGGCCGTGTGGTTGGTCTCATGCGTCTGCCAGTACACCCGGCCCGATCCGGCCGCCTTGGCGCGTTCGTAGACGGCGTTGATGAGTGCCCGGCCGACGCCCTTGTCGCGCGCGGCCTCGGTGGTGAACAGATCCTGCAGATAGCAGTTCGCCGCGATCGCCGTCGTGCTGCGGTGATAGAGATAGTGGACGAGACCGAGGAGGCGTCCCTCGCTTTCGGCGACCAGCGCATGCACCGGCTCGTAGGCGTCGAAGAAGCGCGACCAGGTCATGGCCGTGATGTCGCCGGCAAGCGCCGTCTCGCCCGATCGGCCGTAAAAGGCGTTGTAGCCGTCCCATAGCGGCAGCCATTGCTCGAATCCTCTCGCGTGATGGGTCGGATGCTGGTGGAATCTGGCATGGCTGGGGCCTGCTGTTGCTGATGGCGGAGGCATGGAACAGACCGCAGGCTCGTCGTGCCGGCAATGGGCCAGCCGTCGGCTTGCCTTGACGCTTGCCAGCGGTGCCTCTAGAGCGTGGTCCCCATCCAGCCGCTCCATCGAGGCCGCCGTGACCGTCGACATTCCCGCCCACATGCATCCCAGCCGCTCCTTCCAGGGGCTGATCCTGACCTTGCACAATTACTGGGCGAACTATGGCTGCGTCATCCTGCAGCCCTACGATATGGAGGTTGGCGCCGGCACCTTCCACCCGGCAACCACCTTGCGCGCGCTGGGTCCGAGGCGCTGGAACGCCGCCTATGTGCAGCCATCGCGCCGCCCGAAGGACGGGCGCTATGGCGAGAACCCCAACCGGCTGCAGCATTATTACCAGTATCAGGTGATCCTGAAGCCGAACCCGCCCAACCTGCAGGAGCTCTATCTTGGCTCGCTTGAAGCCATCGGCGTCGATCCGCTGCTGCACGACATCCGTTTCGTCGAGGACGATTGGGAAAGCCCGACGCTGGGCGCCTGGGGGCTCGGCTGGGAGTGCTGGTGCGACGGTATGGAAGTGTCGCAGTTCACCTATTTTCAGCAGGTCTGCGGCATCGAATGCGCACCGGTCGCGGGCGAGCTCACCTACGGTCTGGAGCGGCTCGCCATGTATGTGCAGGGCGTCGACAATGTCTATGACCTCAACTTCAACGGCCGCGAGGGCGCCGACAAGGTCACCTATGGCGACGTCTTCCTGCAGGCCGAGCAGGAATATTCGCGCCACAATTTCGAGTTCGCCAACACCGCGATGCTGCTCAGGCATTTCGAGGACGCCGAGGCCGAATGCAAGGCGCTGCTCGCGGCCGGCACGCCCGGATCGAATGACGTGGGCGCAAGGCACCGCATGGTCCTGCCCGCCTACGACCAGTGCATCAAGGCCAGCCACGTCTTCAACCTGCTCGACGCGCGCGGCGTCATCTCGGTCACCGAGCGGCAGAGCTACATCCTCAAGGTGCGCAACCTGGCCAAGGCCTGCGGCGAGGCCTTCCTGCAGACCGAGGCGGGCGGCCTGGCGGCCTAAGTGTGTCGATATTCAGGGGATGCCGGCCTGCAAACGCCGGTTTTCTGCGCTTCCGCTACTCACGTACGTCAAGTACGCTCCGCTCCGGGTCTCGAAAACCACCGTTTTCGGCTCGGCGTGACCTTAATCTCAACGCACCTTAGTTCAAGGCGCTTTGGCCAATTTTGAGTGAAGCTGTGATCGGCAACGAGCTCTGGCTGCTTGCGCTGTCGATCGTCCGCAACGCCTGCCGCACGCCCGGCATCGTGAACGTGCCATGCATCTGGGCGGCGAAACAGGCGCTCAGTGCGAGGATTTGCAGGGTTCTCGATACGGTCTTCATGGTCGTTCAGCCAATAGGTCTCTGCCTGAGCGTTGGTCGCTTCAGCGCCGCGTTCGGTTCATGGGATTTCTGTTCTTAGGACGGGTGCGCCCGCTTGGTCCCGACAAAGACCTGATAATTTCCTGAAATCGGCCACCCCGGCGGCCGGCGGGCAGGGGTGACAGCGGCGAGCCGAGTTGCTATGCCCCGCCCGGACCGTTCGCCCCGCATGAGTTGATCCCTATGCCCGACCTGCTTCTGGAACTTCGCTCCGAAGAAATTCCCGCGCGCATGCAGCGCAAGGCCGCCGGCGACCTCAGGAAGATGCTGTCCGACGGCCTGGTCGAGGCCGGCCTCACCTATGAGGCAGCGCGCGAGTACTGGACGCCGCGGCGCCTGGCGCTCGACATTCGCGGCCTGACGGCGCGCTCCAAGGACATTCGCGAGGAGATCAAGGGCCCCGCCACCTCGGCGCCCGAACAGGCGGTGCAGGGCTTCCTGCGCAAGGCGGGCCTCGCCTCGATCGCCGAAGCGCATGTCCATTCCGACCCGAAGAAGGGCGACTTCTATGTCGCCCATATCTCCAAGCCGGGCAGGGCGGCGGAAGAGATCATCGCAGAGCTGGTGCCAGGCATGATCCGCAGCTTCCCGTGGCCGAAATCGATGCGCTGGGGGCCGGCCTCTGCCAGGCCCGGTTCGCTGCGCTGGGTGCGGCCGCTGCAATCGATCGTCTGCACCTTCGGCCCCGAGACCGAGGAGCCCGTCGTGGTCGATTTCGAGATTGACGGCATTCGTTCCGGCAACGTCACCTATGGCCATCGCTTCCACGCTCCGGGCGAATTCACCGTGCGTCGCTTCGAGGACTATGTTTCGAAGCTGGAAGCCGCCAAGGTCGTGCTCGACGCCGAGCGGCGCAAGGAGATCATCCTGGCCGACGCCCGCAACCTTGCCTTTGCAAACGGTCTCGACCTGGTCGAGGACGACGGATTGCTGGAAGAAGTCTCCGGCCTCGTCGAATGGCCTGTCGTGCTGATGGGCGAATTCGAACAGGACTTCCTCGCCATTCCGCCCGAGGTCATCCGGCTGACCATCCGCGCCAACCAGAAGTGCTTCGTCACCCGGCCGCAAGGGGCGGGCGAGGACCTGTCCAACCGCTTCATCCTTGTCGCCAACATCGAGGCCAGCGATGGCGGCAAGGAGATCGCGCACGGCAACGGCAAGGTGGTGCGAGCCCGCCTGTCCGACGCGCTCTATTTCTGGAAGACCGACCAGGGCGATTTGCCCGATCTCGGCGAACTCCAGGCGTCGGCCGAAAAGCTCGGGCTCGATCTGAAGAAGCCGCTCGACCAGCGCATCGCCCGCCTCGACCATCTCGACGTGACCTTCCACGCGAAGCTTGGCACGCAAGGAGCACGCGTCGAGCGGATCAAGCGGTTGGCCGAGGAACTGGCGCCGATCGTCGGCGCCGACCCGGCGCTGGCGCGCCGCGCCGCGGTGCTTGCCAAGGCAGACCTGCAGACCGAAGTAGTCGGCGAGTTCCCGGAATTGCAGGGCGCCATGGGCCGCAAATATGCGCTGCTGGAGGGTGAGCATGCATCCGTGGCCGCGGCCGCTGAAGAGCACTACAAGCCGCAAGGCCCGTCCGATCGCGTGCCGACCGATCCGGTCTCGGTTGCCATCGCGCTCGCCGACAAGCTCGACACGCTCACCGGTTTCTGGGCCATCGATGAGAAACCAACTGGCAGCAAGGATCCGTTTGCCCTGCGCCGCGCTGCGCTCGGCGTGGTCAGGATCCTGATCGAGAACCGCGTTCGTTTGGCGCTGACATCGATCTTCGCCAAAGCCTTTGCAAACTTTGCAGGCGGCGCGAGCCCGCAGTCCGACCTCCTCGCCTTCTTCCACGACCGCCTGAAGGTCTATCTGCGCGACCAGGGCGCACGGCACGACCTCATCGATGCCGTCATCACGCAACAGTCCGACGACCTGCTGCAGATGGTGCGCCGCGTCGAGGCGCTGGGCTCATTGCTCGACACCGACGGTGGCAAGAACCTGCTCGCCGGCACCAAGCGCGCCGCCAACATCCTGGCGGCGGAAGAGAAGAAGAAAACCCTCATCGCCGAGACTGTTGAGCCGGCTCTTCTGCGCGAAGAAGCGGAAAAGAAGCTCTATGCCGCGGTGAATCAGGCCGAGAAGGAAGCCGGCCAAGCGATTCAGAACGAAGATTTTTCCGCCGCCATGCTGGCGCTTAGCGTGTTGCGTGAACCGGTTGATTCATTCTTTGAACAGGTTCTCGTCAATGATGAGGACCAGGCCGTGCGCGCCAATCGTCTGGCGCTGCTTGCCCGCATCCGCGCCGCCACCGATCAGGTCGCGGATTTCTCCAAGATCGCCGGCTGACGGCCGAAAACGCGGGCCTGGAATTGCCTGCGCCCATCGGGGCGCGGGCCGTGCCCCCGCTTTCAGGCGCGCCAAAATTTAGTACGCGGGAGCCGGCTTACAGTCATATGACGATGACCTCCGCGTGGGACAACGATGACGTTCCCCCAACCACGGAGGCTTGCCATGAATTCCGATCACGACATCGAAGTCACTGAAGAAACCGCGGCTGCTGTCGAGGCGATCGAATCCGCTTCCGACGACAGGCTCGACCATGCCGCAGCTGCCGCGGTCGAAGCCGCCGATCAGTCTGACGATGACGAGGAAGGTGACGACGAGGACGGCGAGGATGCCGACGACGAAGCGACCCTGTTGGGTGGTGACGAGGATGAAGACGGCGAGGACGAGGATGAGGACGAGGAAGACGGCGTGAAGGCCGACGACGAAGACGAGTCCGACGAGGACAAGGAAGAAGCCGCCTGAGCCATTTTGGAGGCGGCCTCTCCGTCCTCCACGACCGAATAGCCCGCTGAGCTAGAGGAAGGGCGGCGCCAACGCGCCGCCCTTTTTGCCGTCAGTCCTCGAGGATGCTGACGTAGACGCTGTTCGAATAGACATCGACCTGGATCAGCGCCTCGCCATTGACGATGGCGCGCCGTGTCGCGCCGCTCATGGCGCCGCCGCGCCTCAACATCCGCTCTAGGTCGGCGCGGTCATCATTGCTGCGGAACCAGGCGTCACCCTCGTCGTCGCGGTCGCGCCGGTGGAATTTGTGCCAGTTGGCGCGGTCCTGCCGCACCATCTGCGCGGCGCTGTCCAGCGGATAGCCGTCGCTGGCGTGATGGTCCCGCTCGGAAATGCGCGCGACATAGGAGCCGAGCATATCGTCGGCCCGCGCCGTGCTCGTGCCCAGCACCGACGCCAGCAGCAATGCGGCGACGGCAAATCGTCTCGTCTCGTTCATGATGAACCCCCTTTTGAAAACCCAGTCTTCTTCCACCGATGCCGTCTGACATTTCGGGCAGCAGGATGGAATCAGAAGGAATACTGCCATCCGGGCATATGCGCCGGATGACGGATCAGCCTCCACTGAAAAGCCTACATGGCTTTTCCGACGGGGGATATCGGTGCCGGCTGCGCGGCTGCCGGTTGTGGCTGCTGCGCCTCGGGCTGAGGCTTCGGTTCGGCGGCGCCGTTTGACGCGGTCGCCTCGCCGGCCGGCTTGCCGTCGGCGGTGGGCGTTGTCTCGGTCGCCGGCGCCGTGGCGGTTGTGGCCTTGGCCGGTGCTGCGGCAGGCGTTGCAAAAGCGCCGCCGACGACGCCGCCGCGAATGATCATCGGGCTCTGCATGGAACCATGGTGCGTGGACTTATCGGGGATCGCCGCGACCTTCTCGTCGGTGACATCGAGTGCGGGCTCGCCAAGCGCCACGACCGACGGCGTCGAGCCGAGCTTCATCGGTTCGGGCGCGAGCCGGATGATGGAGGGCGTCGTGGTCGACGCGCCCAACACGACAATGGACGAAGCCTGGGCGCCGCCGGTAATTGCCGACAGGCCGACGCCAAGCGCTGCAAGGACACGCATCGACACCATGATAGTTTCCCCTGGCCCAACAAACCGGCACCATATTCCCACGGGATTGATGCCTGCTTGCGCGGAAACATAGCATTTTAGGGATTGATAATTCGCCAACGCCCGCACTTGCCCGCCGAACGCCGCCGTATTACGCAGCCTCGCATCCAAAGAGGTGACGACAATTGGCTGAGATAGTTGCCGCCGGCGAGGCGATGGAGCGGGCGCTGGCGCTGCTCGAGGGCGGCGACGTCGTCGCCATTCCGACCGAGACTGTCTACGGGCTGGCCGGCGACGCCACCAGCGGCATCGGCGTTGCCCGCATTTTCGAGGCCAAGGGCCGCCCGCGCTTCAACCCGCTGATCGCCCACGTCGCCGATCTCGCCATGGCCGAGCGCATCGCGCTCTTCGACCCGCTGTCGAGAAAGCTGGCCGCGGCCTTCTGGCCGGGTCCGCTGACGCTGGTGCTGCCGCAGCGCCCCGGAAATGGCATTCATCCGCTGGTCACGGCAGGGCTGGACACCATTGCGTTGCGCATGCCCAAGGGGTTCGGCGGCGAGCTGATCGCCAGGCTCGGTCATCCGCTCGCCGCGCCCAGCGCCAATTCTTCCGGCAGGATCAGCGCCACCACCGCCGGCGCCGTGGCTGCCGATTTAGGCGACAGGATCAGGTTGGTGGTCGATGGCGGGGCGACGCCGGTCGGCCTGGAATCGACCATCGTCAAGGTCGAGGGCGAGAGGGTGCGGCTGCTGCGGCCGGGTGGCATCGCTGCGGCCGAGATCGAGGCCGTCGCCGGCAAGCCGCTGCTGCGCGGCGTGGCTGCCGGCATCGAGGCGCCCGGCATGCTCGCCTCGCACTACGCGCCGGGCGCCGCGATGCGCCTCAACGCCCGTCAGATCGCCAGCGGCGAGGCGCTGCTCGCCTTCGGCGGCAGTCGCGCCGAAGGCTGGCAAGGTGCGGCCGCGCTGCGCAACCTCTCCGAGACCGGCGACCTGCGCGAGGCGGCGGCGAACCTCTTCGCATACATGCAGGAGCTCGACCGCAGCGGCGCCGCGACCATCGCCGTCGAGCCGATCCCTTTCGAGGGTCTGGGCGAGGCGATCAACGACCGGCTGTCGCGCGCCGCAGCACCCCGTGACAAGATCGCCTGAGCGCCATAGGTTCTGGCCCCATGAATGATCAGTCCGACGACCAGCCCTTCGAGCTCGACCCCAGCCTTGTCGACCGTTTCGCGGCCATCGTTGGCGAGAAATACGCCTTGCGTGACCAGGCCGAGATCGCACCCTACATCACCGAACGGCGCGGCCTCTGGCACGGCCGGACGTCGCTGGTGCTGAGGCCGGGCAGCGTCGAGGAGGTGAGCCGCATCATGCGGCTTGCGACCGAGACCAAAACGCCCGTCGTGCCGCAGAGCGGCAACACCGGACTGGTCGGCGCCCAGGTGCCCGACAAGTCCGGCCATGACATCATATTGTCGCTGTCCAGGCTGAACCGCATCCGCGAGATCGACGTGCTCTCCAACACCGTCACCGTCGAGGCCGGCGTCATCCTGCAGACCTTGCAGGAAGCGGCCGACGCTGCCGGCCGGCTGTTTCCGCTGTCGCTTGCCGCGCAAGGCTCCTGCCAGATCGGCGGCAACCTCTCCTCCAACGCCGGCGGCACCGGCGTGCTTGCCTATGGCAATGCGCGCGAGCTCTGCCTCGGCGTCGAAGTCGTGCTGCCGACCGGCGAGGTGTTCGACGATCTGCGCAAGCTGAAGAAGGACAATACCGGCTACGACCTGAAGAACCTCTTCGTCGGCGCCGAAGGCACGCTCGGCGTCATTACCGCCGCCGTGCTCAAGCTGTTTCCGAAGCCGAAGGGCAGGGAGGTCGCCTTTGCCGGCCTGTCGTCGCCTCGCGATGCACTTTCCCTGTTCAGCCTGGCGATGGGCCGGGCGGGCGCTTCGCTCACTGCCTTCGAGCTGATCGGCAAGCGGCCGTATGACTACACGCTGAAGCATGCGCAAGGCGTCACCCGGCCGCTGGCCGACGACTGGCCTTGGTATGCGCTTATGCAGGTCTCCTCCGGCCGCTCCGAGGAGGACGGCAGGGCGCTGATCGAGGAAATACTGTCGGCCGGGCTCGAACAGGGCTTTGTCGGCGACGCGGCGATCGCGGCGAGCCTTGGCCAGGGCGACGCCTTCTGGAATTTCCGCGAGGTGCTGCCAGAGTGCCAGAAGCCGGAGGGCGCCTCGATCAAGCACGATATCTCGGTGCCGATCGCCGCGATCCCCGACTTCATCGACAAGGCTGCCGGCGTGGTGGAGAGCGTTTGTCCCGGCGCCCGCGTGGTCTGCTTCGGCCATATGGGCGACGGCAACCTCCACTACAACATCTCCCGCCCCGTGGATTGGCAGGACGCGGCGTTTCTCGACCTCTACCATCCCATGAACCAGGCCGTGCACGAGGTCGTGCGCTCCTTCCATGGCTCGATCTCGGCTGAGCACGGCATCGGCCAGCTGAAGCGCGACGAACTGATCGCCACGGCGCCGCCGATGGCGATCGAACTGATGCGCCGGGTGAAGGCGGCCTTCGACCCCGCCGGCATCATGAATCCCGGTAAGGTTATCTGATCCTTCCAACATGTTGTGGGTGGTTGCATTCCGATAACCATCCCCGAGATCAGCAAAATTTAACCGACTTTCTTAAGCGCGGCGGTAAGGAGCCAGCGCTAATGTTTCCGCATAAGCGAGGCCGGAAAAAACTGGCCCGGAGAGAACCGGTAAACGGCCCTCAGGAGACACAGGAAGGCACTCGATGAACACTGGACTGAAGCCAGTCTGGGCAGGGCGCAACATGCGTCTCGACCCATTCCGCCTGCCGCAGATGGTGAGCTATGCGACACGCGACGACTATGGCGACGTTACCTTCACCATCGACCAGCGTGGTGCCGTCATTCGCCGCATGCTGGAGATGAGCGGCGTGCCGGCGATCATCGCACTGCCTGCCAAGGCGTTTCGCGGCGTTGCCGCCCGCGCCATGGAAGACCCCGACGGCAACGTCACCGTGACGCTCGAGCTGCTGCACAATGATCCGATGCTGTCGGTGCCACTGCTCGTCGCCGACGACCTCGACGACGTCGCCGCCGACTGGCGCGCCTGGGCCGATGCCTATCGCCTGCCGATGCTTCTGATCGAGGCCGACGGCGTTGCTCGCACGCTGGAGGAATCGCTCGGCGCCGCCATCAAGGCGCTGCCGCCCCAGGAGCGCCGCAAGGGTCGTATCTCGACCACGCGCCGCCCGCGCTTCCTCGCCCGCCGTAGGGCGGGCAATCTTGGCCTCAGACTCGTCGTCGACGGCGAGGAGATCATCGCGCGGGAATAGTCCGCTGGCGATTGGCGAAACCGCCGATGACAGCCTTCTTCTCCCCGTCACTGCCCGGCAGGGCGATGAGGGGCGGCGCCGACCTCAGGGTTTGGCCACATCGAAAGCCGATCAGAGGCCGTATAACCGCTGTACATTTTCTCCTTGCCTGCAAGGCTCGCTGCCCCTCATCCGGCTGCCGCCACCTTCTCCCCGTTGAACGGGGAGAAGGGAGAACTACAGCAGCGGCTTCAGCGCCACCCATAGCGCGCCGCCGATCAGGCCGAGGAAGATCAGCCAGCCGACCTGGTTGTTCGACTTGAACAGCCTGAGGCACTGGTCCGCATCGTCGATGTTCAGCTTCGCGATCTGTCGCGCCATATGCGCGCCGGCGGCGATCAGCCCGGCCAGCGCCGGCATCGGCGCCTGCGCCGAGGCGAAGGCGATGGCGAAGCAGGCGAGCGCGCCGCCATAGAGGCCGACCAGCCAGGTCCTGGTGTTGTCGCCGAACAGGCGCGCCGTCGAGCGCACGCCGACGATGGCGTCGTCTTCCTTGTCCTGATGTGCGTAGATCGTGTCGTAGCCGATCACCCACAGGATTGACCCGATATAGAGCATGATGGCCGGGCCATCGAGATCGCCGAACTCGACCGCCCATCCCATCAGCGCGCCCCAGGAGAAGGCTAGCCCGAGCACGAAT
>NZ_RZOJ01000192.1:0-10823 GCF_003998845.1 Mesorhizobium sp. M4A.F.Ca.ET.022.05.2.1
CCAGAAGGAATTGAAATGCCGCAGTCACGCAAGATCATCATCGATACGGATCCCGGCCAGGACGATGCCGTTGCCATATTGCTGGCGCTCGGCAGCGCCGAGTTGGAGGTCGTCGGCATCACCGCCGTTGCCGGCAACGTGCCGCTGAAGCTGACCGAAAAGAATGCACGCAAGATCTGCGAGCTGGCCGGTCGGCCCGATATCAAGGTCTATGCCGGCGCCATCCGGCCGCTGGCGCGCGAACTCGTCACCGCCGAGGAAGTGCATGGCAAGACCGGCCTCAACGGGCCGCAATTGCCCGAGCCGACGATGCCACTGCAGGATCAGTACGCTGTCGACTTCATCGTCGAGACGCTAATGCGCGCAGAGAGCGGCACGATCACGCTCTGCCCGCTCGGACCGCTCACCAACATCGCGCTGGCGCTGATTCGCGAGCCGCGGATCGCGCCGCGCATCAAGGAAATCGTGTTGATGGGCGGCGGCTTCTTCGAGGGTGGCAACGTCACCCCGTCCGCCGAATTCAATATCTATGTCGACCCGCAGGCCGCCGATGTGGTGTTCAAGTCCGGGATTCCGATAGTGATGATGCCACTCGACGTCACACATAAGGCGCTGACCACCGCCAAGCGCACGCAGGCTTTCCGCGATCTCGGCACCAAGGTGGGCATCGCCACGTCGGAGATGCTGGAGTTCTTCGAGCGTTTCGACGAGGAGAAATACGGCACCGACGGCGGGCCGCTGCACGATCCGTGCGTGATCGCCTATCTCATCAAGCCCGAGCTGTTCAAGGGCCGCAACTGCAACGTCAGCGTCGAGACCTCTTCCGAGCTCACCATGGGCATGACGGTGATCGACTGGTGGGGCGTGACCAAGCGGGAAAAGAACGCCATGGTGATGCGCGACATCGACCACGACGCGTTTTTCGCGCTGCTGGTCGAGCGGCTAGGGCGGCTCTGAAAGCTTCCTTCTCCCCGTTTACGGGGAGAAGGTGCCGGCAGGCGGATGAGGGGTGGCGCGAATGTCGGTGTTTTGCCTGCCCTGGCGCTGCCCCTCACCCGGTCGCTTCGCGACCACCCTCTCCCCGTAAACGGGGCGCTACTTCGCCTTCGAGAAGGCCAGCCAGAGGCCGCCACCGACCAGGAAGCTGCCGCTGATCCGGGACATCAGCTTGACGCGGCTGGCCGACAGCAGCCGACCGGCGCGGCTTGCGGCAAGCGCGTAGGTCGAATCCGACATGGCGGCAAAGATCATCGCGGTCAGGCCCATGACCACGATCTGCAGCGTGTAGTTGCCCTGCGGCGCGATGAACTGCGGAAAGAAGGCGCCGAAGAACACCAATGTCTTCGGATTGCTGATCGCCACCAGGAAACCCTGCAGGAAGAAGCCGCCGCGCGGCTTCCTGGCCGATCCGTCGGGGTTCAGCGTGCCTTTCGAACGGAACATCTGCACGCCCATCCAGATCAGATAGGCGGCGCCGATCAGCCTGACCCATTCGAACCAGTGGCCCATGCCTGATATCAGCGTGTTGAGGCCGATGCCGACGATGGCGATCATGATGGCGAGGCCGGCCTGGGTGCCGGCGACGTTGGCAAGGCCGGCGCGCGCGCCGTGGCGGACGCTGTTGGCGATGATCAGTGTGACGGTCGGACCGGGCACCAGGATGATGACGATGCAGGCGACGACATAGGTGGCGTAAAGTTCCAGCGACATGGTCTTTCCTCAAGCAAGATGGCACCGATCCGGTGGCGGCCGGGCCCGATCAATGCACGGCGCCGGTGTGGGCGCAAGCGCCAGCCTGCCGCCGATAGCCGGCCTCAGCTTGCGCCTGCCTGCCAGGGCAGTGTCGCCTCGTAGGCCGCGCCGGCCCGCAGCACGGCGAGATCGCCGCGTGGCGGCCCGATCAGCTGCATGCCCATCGGCCGGCTCTTGCCGTCGAAACCGACGGGTACGTTGAGCGCCGGACAGCCGCCCAGCGTGGCGAAGGCGGAGACCTGCATCCAGCGATGGTAGCTGTCCATGGCTCGACCGGCCACCTCACGCAGCCAGTCGGTGGCGACTTCGAAAGGGAAGACCTGCGCGGTGGGCAACGCGACCAGGTCGAACCGGTCGAAGATCGACAGCAGCTTTCGGTGCCAGGCCGAGCGCCTCACCGTTGCGGCATGGACTTGCGGCGCGGTGAGGCGCATCGCCTGCTCCACCTCCCACACGGCTTCGGGTTTCAGCAGCCTGCGCTTGGCCGGATCGTCGTAGTGGACCTTGAGCGCGCAGCCGCTGCTCGCCTGGCGCAGCGTGACGAAGGCCTGCCACAGCGCCTCGAAATCGACATCCGGCACCTGCGCCTCGCTGTGGAAGGAGGCATCGGCGAAACGGGCGAGCGCGGCGTGGCAAAGATCGACTATGCCCGGCTCGACAGGCAGGTGGCCGCCGAGATCGCCGAGCCAGGCGATGCGGCCACCAGTTGCCTTCGTCGACAATCCGTCGAGGAAGGAACCCTGCTTGTCGTGCGACAACGGGGCGCGCGGATGATAGCCGGCCTGCTCGTCGAGCAGCAGCGCGATGTCGCGCACGCTGCGGCCCATCGGCCCTTCCACGCCCATCTGCGCGTGGAAGACATCGATGTCCGGCCCGGCGGGAAGCAGCCCCTGCGAGGGGCGGAAGCCATAGACGTTGTTGTAGGCTGCGGGATTGCGCAGCGAGCCGCCGAAGTCGCTGCCGTCGGCGATCGGCACCATGTCGAGCGCAAGCGCCACCGCCGCGCCGCCGCTCGATCCGCCGGCGGTCAAGGCCGGATCGAAGGCGTTGAGCGTCGGGCCGAACACATTGTTGTAGGTGTTGGAGCCAAGCCCGAATTCGGGGACATTGGTCTTGCCGATAATGATGGCGCCGGCCTTGCGGACGCGCTCGACAAAGAAGTCGTCCTCCCCGGGGACGAAGTCGGCGAAGATCGGCGAGCCGAAGGTGGTTTTCAGGCCCTTGGTCAGGGCCAGGTCCTTGATCGCAATCGGCAGGCCGAACAATGCTCCCGTCTCACCGCCGCGCGCCAGATGGGCATCCGCGCTGTCGGCCTCAGCGAGGATGCCGGCGCGATCGCGCAGCGACACGATGGCGTTGACCTGCGGGTTCACCGCCTCGATGCGGTCGAGAAAAGCTGCGACCACCTCGCGCACCGACAGGCGGCGCTGCCCGATCGCGCCGGCTAGCTCCACGGCGGACAGACGGCAGATGTCGCCGGCCGGCGGAACGGCATGCTTTGTCTTGGGACGCATGGCCGTCGTCACGCGCCTGGGAGGGCTGCGTCGACATCTTTTGCCAACGGAATGGCCGGCTGCGCGCCCGGCTTCAGGCAAGCGAGCGAGCCGGCGGTGGCGGCGCGTGCGAGCGCCTGTTCGAGCGGCAGGCCCGACGACAGGCCGGCACCGAAATAACCGCAAAACGTGTCGCCGGCGCCGACCGTGTCGACCGGGGTTATCTCCAGCGCCGGCACGGTCAGGAACGTGTCGGGCGTCGCGGCCAACACGCCATCGCCGCCGAGGGTGACGACGATAGTACCCCCGGTCTTGCCGGCATAGTCGCGCATCCGCGCGGGGCGATCACGGCCGCTGAGCGACAGCGCCTCGCCATAGAGATCGAATTCAGTCTCGTTGGCGACGGCATAGTCGGCCTTGCTTAGCAGGTTGGATGCCTCGGCGCGAAACGGCGCGGTGTTGAGCACGCTGATGGCGCCGGCCGCCCGCGCCGCCTCCAGCGTGGCGTCAACGGTCTGCAAGGGGATCTCGTGCTGCAGCAGCACGACGTCGCCCTTCTTGAGCTGTGCCTTGGCGATATCGCCGGGCAGCACCGAATCATTGGCGCCCGGGACCACGGCGATGACGTTTTCACCGTCGGCGCCGACCAGGATCAGGGCCGTGCCGGTCGAAGCGAAGCTCTCGCCTATGCCGGAGAGATCGACCTTGCCAGTGAGCAAAGCCAGCGCCTCGGCGGCGAAGCTATCCTTGCCGACGGCGCCGACCATGCGCACCTTGGCGCCGGCGCGCGCGGCGGCCAGCGCCTGGTTGGCACCCTTGCCGCCGGGCGCGGTGGCGAAAGTGGAGCCACGCACCGTCTCGCCGGGCGCCGGCAAGCGGTCGACATTGGCGATGAGGTCGAGGTTGATGGAGCCGACAACGATAATCAAGAAGTGCCTCCTGCTGACTGCGCGGGAAGCTAGCCTGTAAGAGCGCCGCTTGCCAGCCCACAATAGGGCTCCGCGCCGGCTGCCACTTGCTCATTCGCAGCGCACGGTGACCGTGCCCTGATAGGTGCCGGCCGGAAAGATGCCCGGCGACTTGGTGGCGGTGAGGTCGACCAGCATGGTGTGTGTGCCGTTGATCACCCGCTGCGGCGAACTGCCCGGAGTGTCCGTTCCCGAGCCGTCGAGCCGGAAGACGGTGGCGAAGGTGACGTTGGTGTCGCCGCCGCTTGGAGCCGAAGTGAAGGCGATCGGCGCCGGCGCGGAAACCGAAAAGCAGTCGAGCAGGTTGAGGATCGAGCACAGCAGCGAGCTTGCGGTGATCGTGGCGCCGGCGCTCGACCCGCCCGCCTGCTTGGAGCCGAGGATGTTGATGGCGGGGTTCGACGTCATCGTTCCCGAGGCGCCGATCACGATCGTGCAGGTGCCGACGATCGCCGCCTGCGCGGGAAAGCAGAGGCCGGCAAGTGCTGCCACCGCAAGCAGGGCGCGGCTATTTCTTCTTCTTTTTCCTGCCATCGCCGTTCGTACCTCTGATGCTCCAGCCTTCGTTGGCCCATCCGGCCGAAGCGGTTGCGGGAGCGGGAGCGGCCGTGGGACCGGCGGCAGCCACGCTGCCCGTCGTCTGGCCGTCGGCGCCGAGGCCCATCTTGAGCAGCTTCAGTTCCATCTGCAGGCGCTCGACCTCAAGCTCGTAGAGGCGGCTGCAATCGACACGCTTCGGCGTCCGACCGATCGGGACCACCACGCGGCCATAGGTGGCGATGTCGCTGTTCGACTGGCTGCTGTTGTTGCCTCTGATGACGCCGACGTCGAGATAGGCGCCACTGCCGGAAACCGAGGAGCGGCAGGTGGTGCCGTCGGAAGCATGCACCTCGTCCTGGCCCTGGGGAAGGGTGACACCGGGCAGGGTGAAACCCGTCTGGTTCTGGTTCAGGTTCAGTATGTCCTCGGCAAACCCCGAACTCACGACCGCCAAAGCGGACAGCAAGGAGAGGGTCAGGACCTGCGATGTCCGAAGAACTTTCCGCATATCTGTGCCCTTATCTGCGTCTGCTCGCTTGGAAAGGGGATACTCTCGGTACAGATACGCACTTTACGCTCGGTCGCGCCGTCGAACGGCACGACCACCAGAACCGGACGCGATGCCTGGCCGGCCAGAAGAAAGGCGCTGGGCGTGATCCTGGCGGCTATCGGCTGGAAATCCTGGTCGTAGACATGAACCTCGACGCGAATTCGCTGGTCGTACGGGTTGCCCGGAAAGACGCGGACGGCGAAAGCATCGGTGAACGACCTCACCTCGCCGCGCATCGGCGTCATCGACTGGCCCGTCGCGGCAAGGGGAGACAACACGACGGCCAGCGCCGCCGTCAGAATTCCAACCTTTTTCAAAGACCGCTCCTTTCGCGAGAAGGCTATTCGCAGCGCAGTGTGACGGTTGCCTGGTAGTTGCCGGCGGAGAAGCGGTTCGAGCCGCTCTTGGTGCCGGCAAGATTGACCGCGACCGTCGATGTGCCCGGTACCGTCAGCGCGGTCGCGGTGCCGGTCTCGGCAATGGTCTGCGCGCCGGAGGTGGCGAAGGTCGGGGTCCATGTGGTGGCCGTGACATCTGAGGCCGGCACGGTGGTGGTCGTGACCGGGTCGACGCTGAGCGTGACGCCGCCGGTGGTATCCACCTGGGCGCTGCCGGCCGAACCGCCTGCATTGTGGGAACTCAGCGACTGAAGATTGGTGCTGACGGTCATCGTGCCGTTGGAGTTGATCGTGATCGTGCAGGTCGCGGTGATCGTGCCGTTGAACAGCACGTTTCCGGTGGCTGCGGATGCGGTCTGGTCGATGCAGGCGACCAGCAGTGCCGCACCGATGACGGCGCGAAAGAACTTCATCGAAACCCTCCTATCAAGCCGGATGGTCCGACTTAATACAAAGGCATCTTCGCTTTATCGTAGTTAATTTAGGGTAAAATGAAATGTCTTCACTTGCCTAAAAAGAGTAAAACCGGCGAAACCACAGGTTGTCGCCGGTTGTAATGCCTATAAATTTGGGGGCAAAGGCGATAAATGTAGGAATACTTGTTTATACTTTGATCCACGGTTTTGTGCAACAAAACTCGAAAATATCGACGTTTCAGGACGAGACCTGTCCCGCCTCCCAGCCGAGGATGGCACGCTTGCGGGTCAGGCCCCAGTGGTATCCGGTGAGGGCGCCGGACTTGCCGAGCGCGCGGTGACAAGGCACGACGAACGACATCGGATTGGCGCCGACCGCGGCACCCACCGCGCGGCTGGCGCTCGGCGCGCCGATGCTGGCAGCGATCGAAGAGTAGGTGCAGGCCTTGCCCATCGGGATGCGCAAGAGGGCTTCCCAGACGCGCAACTGGAAGTCGGTGCCGATCATCACCACGCGCAGCGGCTGGTCGGCGCGCCACAGTCTTGGATCGAAGATGCGCGCGGCGTAGGGCGCTGTAGAGCTCATGTCCTCGACATAGGCCGCGTTCGGCCAGCGGCCGGACATGTCGGCGAAGGCCGCGCGCTCGCCGCCGGGATCGTTGAAGGCGAGGCCGGCAAGCCCGCGGTCGGTGACCATGATCAGGGCGATGCCGAAAGGCGAAATGTGATAGCCGTAGCGGATGGTGAGGCCGGCGCCGCGCGTCTTGTAGTCGCCCGGCGACATCGCTTCATGGGTGACGAAGAGGTCATGCAGCCGTCCCGGGCCCGACATGCCGAGCTCGAACGAGGTTTCGAGCAGCGGCATGCCGGAATCGAGCAGCCGGCGCGCATGGTCGAGCGTGACCGCCTGCAGAAAGGCCTTGGGCGACAGGCCGGCCCAGCGGGTGAACAGCTTCTGCAGACCCGTCGGCGTCTCGCCGACCTCATCGGCCAGATCCTCGAGCGAAGGTTGGTCGCGATAGTCGAGACTGATCTTCTCGATGGCGCGGCGCACGACCTCGTAGTCGCTGCCCTTGGGAGTAGCTTCGTTCTCAAGGATCGCGGTCGGTTTCATCTGCGTATTCATGGTCATCTGGGCGTTCATGGCAATATCTCCTTGACCGCGAATATCGGTCTTCCCGCCCTTTGCCACCACCCGAAACTTGCCCTGCTGCCGCCCGCCCGCGACGTGCTTGAATTCCTACGGCAAGGCGTGGAAAGCCGGCCGCCGGATAACGCAAATTCGACAGTCAGCGCGCCCTGGCGGTCGCGAGCGCGCGCGAAAAAGCGGTGGCAAAGCTCTCGCGGGAGACGGGGTCGAGGAAGGACCCGATCGACACGATCTGTCCCTGTGCCTCTACCGCCATCCTGGTGATGCCGATCTCGGCATGGCGGGCGATTGAGAAGCGCGCCCAGAACGGATTGAAGCGGTGCGCCTCCGACCTGCCCGATGGCGCGGTCTTGCGAATGTCGAGGCTGGTGCGCGACACCGAGACTTCCTCGCGAGCGCGGGCGGCACGGTAATTGACGCGGAAGGCGATGTAGACGGCGATCACGTCGAGCCCGAAGAAGCCGAACACCGGCCAGGCGCCGCGCGACAGGAAGAAGGCGCCGGTGGCCAGCCAGCCGAAGGACAGCGCGCCCATAAGGACGATGAAGCCGGTGCGGCCGAGCGAGCGGTGCGGTGTCAGCAAGGCATGGAAGAAGGGCTCGTCAGCCTGGAAAGAGGCGTTTGTGTCGCTCATGCCTGGATATTATAGGAAGGGAATGGCAAGCCCCAAGACGAAAAAATCCCCGATGGCCAAAAATGCATTGCCGCCCGGCCGGCGCGACGGCTCGAACGCCAAACCGCGGCCGAGGCCGACGCGATCACGGCCCCTCTACAGCTCGGCCGAGGTGCGCGAGATTTTCCGGCGGTTTTCGGTGCAGCGACCGGAGCCGAAGGGCGAGCTCGAGCATGTCAACGCCTTCACGCTGCTGGTGGCGGTGGTGTTGTCGGCGCAGGCCACCGATGCCGGCGTCAACAAGGCGACGCGGGCGCTGTTTGCGGTCGCCGACACGCCGCAGAAGATGCTGGCGCTCGGCGAAGCGAAAGTCGGCGACTACATCCGCACCATCGGCCTCTGGCGCAACAAGGCCAAGAGCGTGATCGCGCTGTCCAAGGCGCTGATCGACGAGCATGGCGGCGAGGTGCCCGCCGACCGCGACCAGCTGATCAAGCTGCCGGGCGTCGGGCGCAAGACCGCTAATGTCGTGCTCAACATGGCCTTCGGCCAGCACACGATGGCGGTCGACACGCATATATTCCGCATCGGCAACCGCCTCGGGTTGGCGCCCGGCAAGACGCCGGAACAGGTCGAGCAGGGGCTGCTGAAGATCATCCCGGCCGAGTATATGCGCCATGCGCATCACTGGCTGATCCTGCATGGCCGCTATGTCTGCAAGGCGCGCAAGCCGGATTGTCCGGCCTGCGTCATCGCCGACATCTGCAAGGCGGCGGAGAAGACGGCCGAGATGCCGGCGCCGCTGGTGCCGATCGCGCCGCTTTCGGAGACGGTTGCCGCCGAGGCTTGAAGCGGTGCGCAACCCGGACGGAGACCGCGCCGCGCAGTTTCCCGGAATTGCTCAGGAGCCGTAGCCGCGCGCCATAGCCGCCGCGAAGACCGGGATCAGCAGGAAGATGAAGGCTTCGGCGCGGACATAGGTCTTGACCGAGGCGAGCTCCGCCGCCGGCACCTGGAAGCCGGGAGTGGCGCCGGTCTGCCGGTTCCAGGAGATGAAGCGGACGGTCGGGATGATCGACAAAAGGCCGACGATGACGAAGGCCGTCATCTTTGCCCAGAACATCCAGTTGTAGATGTAGAACTCCCAGCCCTTCAGGCCGTAGAAGACACGGCCGGCGCCGACGATGACGATCAGCGCGGCGATGATGCCGTAATGGCGGTCGATGCCGACAAGGCGCTTCAGCGTCGCGGCGGGCAGATCGCCGCGGATCAGCACGAATTCGGCGCCGATGATGCCGGCCAGCGAAAACACCAGCAGATGATGGATGATGGCCAGCACGAGGTCGGTGGTATCCATGCATTTTCCTCTGGTTGGATGATATGCGGGCTGAATCAGATTTCCGCTAAGACTAGCATCGCCGGACAGAATTCCCAGACACGGCGGGCAGCTAGCTGCCCTGGCGTGATGGGACGTTCTGGTCTGGAGGATGATCCGGACCGCCGTGGCCCTTGTTCGGTGCGGGAGGTTTGCTAGGCGCCTTCTTGACGTTCAAGCGAGGCAAGTTCCATGGGCAGTCCAAAGGCAACCGGCGTGCCGGTCATCGAAACGGCGCGGACCATCCTGCGGGCGCACCGGCTGGACGATTTCGACGCCTACGTCGCCATGTGGGCCGATCCCGCCGTCACCCGCTTCATCGGCGGCAAGCCGCGCACGCGCGAGGAGAGCTGGATGCGCTTCCTGCGCCATGCCGGGCTGTGGTCGCTGATTGGCTATGGGTTCTGGGCGATCGAGGAGAAGGCGAGCGGCCGCTTCATCGGCGAGGCTGGCTTCCACGATTTGAAGCGCGATATCGAGCCATCGATCGATGGCGTGCCGGAGGCCGGCTGGGCGCTGGCCTCGGAAGCGCATGGCCGGGGACTGGCGAGCGAAGTGGTCCAGCGCGCTCTCGCCTGGGGAGACGTGACGTTCTCACCGGCCAGAACCGTCTGCATCGTCGATCCGGAAAACACAGCGTCGCTCAATGTTGCGGCCAAGTGCGGCTACAGGGAAATCCTGCGCACCACCTATCACGACAATCCGACGATCCTGCTGGAGCGGCGGTAGAGCCCCGTCATCCAGCCTTGAGCAGCTTTCGCGCCACGGCGTTCTGCGTACCAGCGTGCGGCGCGGCGCCGGGGTCTAGCAATTTCGTGCGTAGATCGAACGGTTGCGGCCTGGCGATCGCATAGCCCTGGGCATAGTCGACGCCGATCGATTTCAAGGCCGTGACGATGCTCTCGCTTTCAACGAACTCGGCAATGGTGCGCTTGCCCATCACCTTGCCGATATGATGGATCATCTCGACCATGGCACGGTCGATGCGATCCTCCAGCATGTCCTTGACGAAGCTGCCATCGATTTTCAGATAGTCGACGGGCAAGTGCTTCAGATAGGCGAAGGACGACATGCCGGAGCCGAAATCGTCGAGAGCGAAGCGGCAGCCCAGCTCGCGCAACTGGGCGATGAAGCGCATGGCGTTGGCGAGGTCGGCGATGGCGCTGGTCTCGGTGATCTCGAGGCAGATGAGCTTCGGCGGGATGCCGCTGATCTCGAACTGCTCGCGCAGGAAGTCGAGAAACGTCTCGTCGCCGAAGCTCGCCCCGGACAGATTGATGGCGCAGGTGGCGATCGGAGCGGCCGCTGGATCGCCAAGGCGCGCGGCCAGAACGGCGAAGGTGCCGCGCACGACCCAGCGGTCGATCGACGGCATCAGCCCGTAGCGCTCGGCTGCCGGAATGAAGCTGGCCGGCGAGACAATGGAACCATCCTCGTCCGTCAGCCGCAGCAGGATTTCGAGATGCGCCCCGCCTTCCGCCGCGGCGGCGCTGAGCGGCCATATCTCCTGGCAATAGAGCCTGAAGCGGTTTTCCTCCAGCGCGGCGTGCAGACGCTGCACCCAGGCC
>NZ_RZOJ01000193.1:0-10731 GCF_003998845.1 Mesorhizobium sp. M4A.F.Ca.ET.022.05.2.1
GCGCAGGGGCGCCGCGTGACATCGCGGCGCCCTTCGTGTATCGGAACTCGCATCGCGCCGGTGTTTTTGGGCGCGGCGCCTGCGCGAGGGCGGCCACCCCAGGCGCTTCACACGCACAATGACGAGGATCAGATGACGGCGAAGCCCCTCTACCGACGTGTCTTGCTGAAAGCGTCGGGCGAAGCGTTGATGGGGGAGCAGCATTTCGGCATCGATGTCTCGGTCGTTGACCGCATCGCGGCCGACATTGCCGAGGCCCGCGCGATGGGCATCGAGGTCGGCGTCGTCATCGGCGGCGGCAACATTTTCCGAGGCGTGGCGGTTGCGTCCAAGGGCGGCGACCGCGTCACCGGCGATCACATGGGCATGCTTGCCACCGTCATCAACTCGCTGGCGCTGCGCACCTCGCTGAACAAGATCGGCGTCGATGCCGTAGTGCTGTCGGCGATCGCCATGCCGGAGCTTTGCGAGAGCTTCTCCCAGCGCCAGGCCACCGCCTACATGAACCAGGGCAAGGTGGTCATCTTCGCCGGCGGTACCGGCAATCCGTTCTTCACCACCGATTCGGCAGCAGCGCTCCGCGCCGCCGAGATTGGCGCCGATGCGCTGTTCAAGGGCACCCAGGTCGACGGCGTCTATTCCGCCGATCCCAAGAAAGACCCGAACGCGACCCGCTTCGAACGCATAAGCCATGCGGAAGTGATCAAACGCGGGCTTTCGATCATGGATACGGCAGCGATTGCACTTGCGCGCGAAAACAACATTCCGATAATCGTCTATTCGATCCACGAAAAGGGTGGTTTTGGCGAGATTCTGAGGGGCGGCGGCCGGTGTACGGTCGTTGCGGACGATTGATCCGGAGCCGATGCCGATCCGGAAGCCCGCTATGAAGCGGCAGGCGGTATCGGAACAAGGCTCGAGCACGGGGCTGTTGCCCTGAAACAGTGAACCCGGCAAACGGGTCGAGGAGACAATGATGAGTGGTGAGTTCGACGACCTCAAGCGGCGCATGGACGGGGCGATCGCCGCGTTCCGGCATGACCTGGCTTCGCTACGCACCGGCCGCGCGTCCAGCAACCTGCTCGACGCAATTCAGGTCCAGGCCTACGGCACGACGATGCCGATCAACCAGGTGGCGAACGTGTCCGTGCCGGAGCCGCGCATGCTTTCGGTGTCGGTCTGGGACAAGGCGATGGTCGGCGCCGTCGACCGCGCCATCCGCGAATCCAACCTCGGCTTCAACCCCATCGTCGACGGCACCAATCTGAGGATCCCGCTGCCCGAACTCAACGAGCAGCGCCGCAAGGAACTGGTCAAGATCTCGCACGGCTATGCCGAGAACGCCCGCGTCGCTGTCCGCCATGTCCGGCGCGACGGCATGGATTTCCTCAAGAAGGCCGAAAAGGACGGCCTCATCGGCGAGGACGATCACCGCAAGCGTTCGGATCAGGTGCAGAAACTGACCGACGAGATGATCAGCACCATCGACCATCTGCTTTCCGATAAGGAAGCTGAAATCATGCAGGTTTAGGGTTCGGCTCTCCACCGGCCCGAAAGCGAGACCATGGCAACGCCCGCGCATGTCGCGATCATCATGGATGGAAACGGACGCTGGGCCAAGGCGCGCGGCATGCCGCGGCTTGCCGGCCATCGCGCGGGCGTCGAGGCCTTGCGCAAGACAGTGCGCGCCGCGCCCGACCTCGGCGTCTCGTTCCTGACAGTATACGCCTTCTCGTCGGAAAACTGGTCGCGGCCGAAATCCGAGGTCAGCGACCTGATGGGCCTGTTGAAACTGTTTATCCGTCGCGACCTTGCCGAACTGCATCAGAACGGCGTGCGAGTGCGAATCGTCGGCGACAGGGCGGGGCTGCAGCCCGATATCAGGGGCCTGCTGCAGGAAGCCGAATCGCTCACCGCCGGCAACAAGGCGCTGACGCTGGTCATTGCCTTCAACTATGGCGGGCGCGACGAGATCGTGCGCGCGGCGCGCAAGCTTGCCGCGGCTGCCGGGCGCGGCGAAATCACCGCCGAGGCTATCACGGCGGAGGCCTTTGCCGGCGCGCTCGACACCGATGGCATTCCCGACCCGGAGCTGGTCATCCGCACCAGCGGCGAGCTGAGGTTGTCGAATTTCCTTCTCTGGCAGGCGGCCTACAGCGAGCTTGTGTTCCTGCCTTGCTACTGGCCCGATTTCAGCCGGGAACACCTGGCCGACGCGCTGCGCGACTTCGCAAGCCGCGAGCGCCGTTTCGGCGGGCTTGCCGCCCAAGACGTCGCTTCGTGAGCGACGGCCAGATGAGCAATCTCCAGCTGCGTGTGATTTCGGCGCTCGTACTGGCCGCCGTCACCCTCGGACTCACCTGGCTCGGCGGCATGCCGTTCCGCTTGCTCTGCAGCTTCATTGCCTGCACCATCTTCTACGAATGGTCGCGCATGTCGCGCCCGACAACCGGCGGCGCCCTGGGCTTTCTGCCGGAAGCGCTGCTGCTGGCTTTCGTCGGCACCTTGATTGCCGGCGTGCCGGCGTCCTGGCTGCTGATCCTCGTCACGGTCATGGTTGCCGTCACGGCCGCCGGCGCTCGAATGCCCGGGACGGCGCAATGGGATGCCCCGGGCCTGGCCTATGCGTCGCTCTCGGGCCTGTCGCTGGCGCTGCTGCGCAACGGCGATCGTTCGGGCCTGATTGCCATCCTGTTCCTGTTCGCCGTGGTCTGGGCAACCGATATAGCGGCCTATTTCGTCGGCCGCGCCGTTGGCGGCCCGAAGCTGGCGCCGTCGATCTCGCCCGGCAAGACGCAGAGCGGGGCGTTGGGCGGCGCCGTCGGCGGCGTCGTGGCCGGTGTGCTTTTGGCCTCGGCGACCGGAGTCGGCAATCTCGGAACACTCGGCCTCGTGGCACTCGCCCTGTCGGTGGTGGCGCAGGCAGGTGACCTTTTCGAATCCTGGGTCAAGCGCCGCCACGGCCAGAAGGACTCCGGCAACCTGATCCCCGGCCATGGCGGCGTCATGGACCGGGTGGACGGGCTTGTCGCGGCGGCTCTGGCCCTGTACGTCATCGGCTGGATCTCGGCGGGCGCCGATCATCCGGCGCAGGGGCTGTTTCCGATTTGAACCGCATGCCGCAGGGCGAAGAACAGGCAGCGCCACGGATTCGCCCGGATTGATGTCACAGTCGCGGCACGGCCTGCGTCGCGCACGGTTTTGAGGACACGACTTGAACGAGATTCTTCACGCGTTGTTCAGCACGGAAGGCTTCGTCCTCGGCACGCTGGTGCCGTTCCTGTTCGTGCTGACCGTGGTGGTCTTCGTGCACGAAATGGGCCACTACCTCATCGGCCGCTTGTGCGGCATCGGCGTCAAGGCCTTTTCGATCGGCTTCGGCCCCGAGCTCATCGGCTTCAACGACAGCCACGGCACACGCTGGAAGCTCTGCGCCATACCGCTTGGCGGCTATGTCAAATTCGTCGGCGACATGAATGCCACGTCGAGCCAGCCGAGCGCCGAGGACCTGGAGGCGCTGAGTGATTCGGAGCGCGAGGTCGCGTTCCATACCCAGCCGATCTGGAAACGCGCCGCGACAGTGGTGGCCGGGCCGCTGTTCAATTTCCTGCTGACCATAGTCGTCTTTGCCGTGCTGTTTTCCGTCTATGGCCGCCCGGTGCTGGACCCAATGGTGGCCCAGGTCACCGCTGGCAGCCCCGCCGACAAGGCAGGCATCCAGCCGGGTGACCGATTCGTCAGAGTCGACGGCAGCACGGTCGAGACCTTCGCTGACGTCCAGCGCCTCGTTCAGGGCCGCGCCGGCGATGCCATCGCCTTCACCATGCTGCGCGATGGCAAGGAGATTACGCTCACAGCGACACCTGTGCCGATGGAACAGCAGGATGCGCTGGGCAACAAGATCAAGGTGGCCGTGATCGGCGTCGTCAACAGCACCGAACTCGGCCAGGCGCGCATTGTCACCTACAATCCCGTCGGTGCCGTGGGCGCGGCCATCGAGGAGACCGGGCACGTCATTCAGCGCACAGGGCAGTTTCTGCAGCGTTTCGTTGTCGGCCGCGAGGACAAATGCCAGCTTGGGGGACCGATCAAGATCGCCAAAATGTCGGGTCAGGCGGCGAAACTCGGCTTCGAATGGCTGGTGCAGCTTGTTGCATTCCTGTCAGTCGGAATAGGAATTCTCAATCTTCTGCCGATTCCCCCCCTCGACGGCGGCCACCTCTTGTTCTACGGCGTGGAGGCCGTCATCCGTCGGCCGGTATCGGAGCGGATGATGGAAATGGCCTACCGGACCGGACTGCTTCTGGTGTTGGGCTTTATGGGCTTCGTGTTCTGGAACGATCTGTTTGGGTGCTGAAATCATGAAGAAATTTGGCTTCGGCAGCCGCAATGTTGAGACGCCGTTTACCATGCACAGGGGTAGGCGTGACGCGAAAGCCACGCACCAGGGTTAAGTAATTACAAATTAACCAGAAGCCTTGCGTGTAGGGAAAATCCGGTTAATACGGTAGGGGAAAATTACCGCACGTCCGGTTTTCTCGCCGTGGGGACTACGAGAAAAGGTACAAAAGCCCGATGAAGGCAGCATCCAAGTTTATGAGCGCCGCGTCCGCGGTGGCTTTGTCCGCCGCTCTGGTTGTGCCAGGCGCGCTCGCAGTGCAGTTTGTTGCCACATCGGTAGCCGAAGCCGCAGTCGTCTCGAGAGTGGAGGTCAGCGGCAACCAGCGCGTTGATGCCGACACCATCCGCAACTACATCACGATCAAGCCTGGCAAGGCGTTCTCCAGCTCCGATATCGATGATGCGGTCAAGGCGCTGTTCGGCACCGGCCTGTTCTCGGATGTGCAGATCAACCAGGTCGGCTCGACCCTCGTCGTCAAGGTTTCCGAATACAAGGTCGTGAATCAGGTCCTGTTCCAGGGCAACAAAAAGCTCAAGGACAACGCTCTGCAAGCCGCGGTCCAGCTCAAGCCGCGCGCGACCTTCTCGCAGCAGACGCTTGATTCCGACGTCGAGGCGGTCAAGGCCGCCTACCGGCGCATCGGTCGCGACGATGCGGCGGTGACCACGCAAATCATGGAACTCGGCGACAACCGCGTGAATGTCGTCTTCAACATCAACGAAGGTGGCCGCACCCAGATCGCCGCGATCAATTTCGTCGGCAACAGTGCCTATTCCAGCCGCCGTCTGTCCGACGTGATCAACACCAAGCGTTCGTCCTGGCTCTCCTTCGTGCTGCGCGACGACGTCTATGACGAGGACAAGCTGCGCGCCGATCAGGAGTTGCTGCGCCGCTTCTACTACAATCACGGCTATGCCGATTTCCAGGTGGTCTCGGCGGTCGGCGAGCTCGATGACACCACCAACAAATACACTGTCACCATCACCGTGCAGGAAGGCGACCGTTACACCTTCGGCGACGTCAGCGTCGAAAGCACGATTCCCGAAGTCGACTCCAAGTCGCTGGAATCCGTGATCGAGACCCATAAGGGTGACGTTTACAACGCCAAGGATGTCGAGGATTCCATCATCGCGCTGACCGAGAAGGTCGCCGGCTCCGGCTATGCCTTCGCCCAGGTGACACCACGCGGCGATCGCAACTTCGAGAACCACACCATTTCGGTGGTCTACACAATCGACCAGGGCACGAAGGCCTATATCGAGCGTATCGAAATCCGCGGCAACGACCGCACGCGCGACTATGTCATTCGCCGCGAGTTCGATGTCAGCGAAGGCGACGCCTTCAACCAGGTGCTTATCCAGCGCGCGAAGAAGCGCCTGGAAGCGCTCAATTACTTTGAGAAAGTCGACATCTCGACCGTGCCGGGTTCGCAGCCCGATCAGGTCGTGCTGGTGGTTGACGTGGTCGAGAAGTCGACCGGCGAATTCTCGATCGGCGCCGGCTATTCGACCGGTGGCGACACGCCTGGTCCGTCGGTCGAAGGCTCGATCACGGAGCGCAACTTCCTCGGTCGCGGCCAGTACATCAAGCTGGCGGCGGGCGGCGGCAAGAATTCGCGCGACTACAGCATTTCCTTCACCGAGCCTTACTTCCTCGGGCGCCGCATTGCCGCCGGCTTCGATGTCTTCCAGCAGACGCGCAATTACACGCACTACGACAGCGAGACGCTGGGCGCGACAGTGCGCTTCGGCCTGCCGATCACCGACAGCATTTCCACCCAGCTGGCGTACAACATCGCGCAGGAGAAATACAAATACGATGACTGCGACGACAACGACGATGGCACTCAGGGCGATTGTGATCTTTCACAGGCCATCAAGGACGGCATCGCTGAAAGCCCCTGGCTGAAATCCTCGGTCAGCTTGGGTCTGGTGTACAACACCATCGACGACATGAAGAACCCGCATGAGGGTATTTACATCAACGGCACGACCGAAGTTGCCGGTCTCGGCGGCGACGCCAAGTGGGTGAAGCTGACCGGGCGGGCGAGCGTCTATCAGACCTTGTCCGAGCAGCTCGATCTGGTCGGTCTTGTGTCCGCCGGCGCTGGCCACATCGCAGGGTTTGGCGATGATGGGCTGCGCATTTTCGATCAGTTCCAGAGCAACGATCGCATGATCCGTGGCGTTGAGTATGGCGGTATCGGCCCGGCGGACGTCGCTACGGGGGATCACCTGGGCGGCACGACCTACTTCAATGCGTCGGCTGAAGCACAGTTCCCGCTGCCGGTCATTCCGGAAAGCTTCGGCCTGCGCGGTGCTGTTTTCGCGGATGCCGCCACTTTGTACGGCAGCAAGGTGACCACCGTCACTCAGACCTCAACCGACATGAAGCTGCGCGCCTCGGTCGGTATCGGCTTGATGTGGGCGTCGCCGTTCGGCCCGATCCGCATCGACTACGCGGTCCCGGTCAAGAAGGAACCGACCGACGACGTGCAGGAATTCAACTTCGGCATAGCGACCCGTTTCTGATCCGCGGGTAACAATGCTTCCGGGCCGCCATGCGGTCCGGAAGAGCGTGATCCGACCTAGCTGGATATTGCTTCTGGAATGACCGATCCGGTGTTCTTCGCGCCATCACGCCGGTATACGGCCGGCGAAGTCGCGAATCTGACCGGCGCTCAGCTTGTCGATTCTGCCCAGTCGCATGTCTCCATCGAAGCCCTAGCACCTGCCAACGAGGGCGGCGAGAACGCGCTCGTCTTCGTCGACGGTAGGCGCAATTTTGCCCTCATGCCGTTGTTGAAGGCCGCGGCGGTTCTTTGCCCGGCCGAATTCGCCAGCAAGGCGCCGGCGGGCATAGCGGTGCTTACCCATCCGCGCCCGCAGCAGGCATTCGCGCTGGTCGGGCGCCTTCTGTTCCCGCAGGCGGCCACACCCGGGCCAATGACCGGCGAAACCGGAATCTCGCCGCATGCCCATGTCGACCCCTCGGCGCATGTCGAGGCCGGCGCGATCGTCGAGGCCGGCGCGGTCATCGGTCCGCGCGTTTCGGTCGGCAACGGCACCATCATCGCTCCGCATGCGGTGATCGGCCATTCCTCCCAGATCGGCCGTGACGGCTATATCGGCCCGGGTGCCAGCGTGCAGTACGCGCTGATCGGCAACCGCGTCATCATCCATGGCGGCGCCAGGATCGGCCAGGACGGCTTCGGCTTCGTGGCCGGCGCCAAGGGCCCGGAGCGCGTGCCGCAGATCGGTCGCGTCATCATCCAAGACGACGTCGAGATCGGCTCCAATTCGACCGTCGATCGCGGCGCGATGTCCGACACCATCATCGGCCAGGGCACCAAGATCGACAATCTGGTGCAGATCGCCCACAATGTTCGTATCGGTCGCAATTGCATTATAGCGGGGCTTTCGGGTATTTCCGGTTCGGTCGTCGTCGGCGATGGTGTCACCATGGGTGGCGGCGTCGGCCTAGCCGATCATTTGACCATAGGGCCTGGGGCCAAGCTTGCAGCGAGAAGCGGATTCATGAGCAACGTCCCGGCGGGCGAGATCTGGGGAGGCTATCCGGCGCAGCCGATGGCCGAGGCCATGCGTGAAATCGCCATGCTGCGCAAGCTGGCCAGGACCCGCAAACAAGGCGATGGGAATGGCTGATATGGTGGCGACGCTTGAGGCGGTCGACATAATGGGGCTTATGAAGCTCCTGCCGCACCGCTATCCGTTCCTGCTGATCGACCGCATCGTCGACATCGATGGCGACGAGTCCGCCGTCGGCATCAAGAACGTGACCATCAACGAGCCGCATTTCCAGGGCCATTT
The DNA here is from genome assembly GCF_003998845.1 of Mesorhizobium sp. M4A.F.Ca.ET.022.05.2.1. Taxonomy (NCBI): domain Bacteria; kingdom Pseudomonadati; phylum Pseudomonadota; class Alphaproteobacteria; order Hyphomicrobiales; family Phyllobacteriaceae; genus Mesorhizobium; species Mesorhizobium sp. M4A.F.Ca.ET.022.05.2.1. Next base: position 8,233 of record NZ_RZOJ01000193.1, read on the forward strand.
CCCGCAGCAGCCAGTGATGCCCGGCGTGCTGATCATCGAGGCCATGGCGCAGACCGCCGGCGCGATCTGCATCCGCAGCCTCAACACGGAAAAGCCATCGCTGGTCTATTTCATGACCATCGACAATGCGAAGTTTCGCAAGCCGGTCGTTCCCGGCGACCAGCTCAGGATTCACGTCAAGAAGATCAAGAAGCGCGGCAACCTGCTCAAATTCGCCTGCGAAGCGATGGTCGATGGAGCAAAAGCTGCGGAAGCCGAGGTTTCGGCTATGATGGTCACCGGCTGACGGTTCAAAATGCTCATGAAAGTCCAGACTGAAATCCACCCTTCCTCGGTCGTCGAAGAAGGGGCCCAGCTCGGCGAAGGCGTTCGCATCGGACCCTTCTGCCACGTCGGCCCCGATGCCGTCATCGGCGACCGGGTCGAGCTTGTCGGCCATGTCTCGGTGATGGGCGCGACCACCATCGGCGCCGCCACCAAGGTCTATCCGATGGCCATACTCGGCGCGCCGCCGCAGAACACCAAGCACAAGGGTGGCCGCACGACGCTGGTGATCGGCGAGAACTGCACGATCCGCGAAGGCGTGACCATGCATCTCGGCACCGATTCCAGCCGCGGCGAGACGACGGTGGGCGACAATGGCAATTTCCTCGCCTATGCCCACATTGCCCATGACTGCGTCGTCGGCAAGAACGCCACCTTCGCCAACGGCGCGACGTTGGGCGGCCACTGCGAGATCGGTGACAACGTCTATGTTGGCGGCCTCACCGCCGTTCACCAGTTCGTCCGCATCGGCAACAACGCCTTCATCGGCGGCTGCTCTGCGGTCGTCGGCGACGTCATTCCCTATGCGATCGCCGCCGGCAACCGCGCCAGCCTTCGCGGCCTCAACATCGTCGGCCTGAAGCGTTCCGGCCTGCCGCGCGCCGAGATCCACCTGTTGCGCAAGGCCTACAGGACGATCTTCGACCGCTCCCGAACCGTCGGCGAGAACATAGAGTTCGCCAAGGCGGAATTCGCTTCCTCGCCGACGGCCATGAAAATCATCGATTTCATCGCCAATCGCGGCAAGCGGCACTATGCCGTCCCGTCGCTCAAGGGTGGCGACGGCGACGATGCCGACGATGAAGGCTGAGGCTGCCGGAGCCAAGTTGGACCTCGCGCCGGGCTCAAGGGTCGGCATCATCGCCGGCGGCGGCAGCCTGCCGGTGGAAGTCGCGGCTAGCCTCGCAAGGCAGGGACATCCGCCCGTCATCATCGCGGCCGAAGGCGAGGTCGACCGCAAGCAGGACCTCGCCGGCTACGAGACAGAGCAGCTCGCGCTCGAATCGTTCGGCTCGCTGGTGCCTTTGCTCAGGCGCAAGCGAATCAGCCACCTCGTGCTGGCCGGCGAGATCAGGCGCAGGCCGAAATTGACCGCCATGCGGCCGAGCCTCGGCCTGCTGGCTGCCGTGCCTACAGTGGTGATGGGGCTGGCGCGCGGTGACGACGGCTTGCTGAGGATGCTGACGCGTTTCCTGGAAAAGCGCGGCATCAAGGTCGTTGGCGCGCATGAGATCGTGCCCGAACTGCTTGCGAGCGATGGCTCGCTGACCACGGCCAAGCCGGGCAAATCCGACTGGCGCGACATCGAGGCCGCCAGGGTCGCGGCAAAGGCGATCGGTGCTCTCGATATCGGGCAGGCCGCGGTCGCAATCGGCGGCAGGGCGATCGCGCTGGAGGGCATCGAGGGCACTAACGGGCTGCTCGAGCGGACCAGACAATTGCGCGACCATGGCAGGCTCGCCGGCAAGACGCGCGGCGTTCTGGTCAAATGCGCCAAGCCTGGTCAGGAACTGCGCGCCGATCTGCCGTCCATCGGCCCGCGGACGGTCGAGGCCGCATATGAAGCGGGACTGGCGGGGATTGCGGTTGAGGCCGGCCGCTCGCTGATCCTTGAAGCTCCCGACACCATCGCGCGCGCCAATGCGCTCGGCCTGTTCATCGTCGGCCTTCCTGTCGAGGAGCCGGCTCATGGCCAATGACAAGCCGCTGAAGATCGCCGTCGTCGCCGGCGAGGAATCGGGCGACATGCTTGGCGCCGACATCGTCGCGGCACTGAAGCGGACGACCGGCCGCGATGTTCAGCTTATCGGCATCGGCGGCCGGCATCTGCAGGCGCTCGGGCTTAAGTCCCTGTTCGACGGCGGCGAGATCGCGCTGATGGGCTTCAGCGCTATCCTGCGCGACCTGCCGCGGCTGATCAGGCGGATCGGCCAGACGGCAAGCATGATCGCCGCCGAAAAACCCGACTGCCTCATCACCATCGACAGCCCGGATTTCTCGCTGCGCGTGGCGAAGAAGGTGCGGGCCGCCAACCCGTCGATCCCGATCGTCCACTATGTCTGCCCGAGCGTCTGGGCATGGCGGCCGGGCAGGGCGGTGGCGATGAAGCCCTATGTCGATCATATCCTTTGCATCCTGCCCTTCGAGGTGAAGGCGCTCGCCCGCCTTGGCGGC
>NZ_RZOJ01000194.1:0-10723 GCF_003998845.1 Mesorhizobium sp. M4A.F.Ca.ET.022.05.2.1
GGGGTACTGGAAGGAATGGGACGTCGGTGTCCTCTGGAACACCCCTCATCCGTCGCCTTCGGCGACACCTTCTCCCACAAGAGGAGAAGGGGCAGTCGTGTCCTACGCCGGCTGCGGCTCCGGCTCGAAGGCCGGCTTGCTCGTGTTGATCAAGAGCGAGATGCAGGCCGCCGCGATGCCCGTCATGCCGGCGATCAGGAAGGCCAGCTCGTAATTGCCCTGCAGCTCGCGCATCGTGCCGCCGAACGCCGCGGCCGCCGCCGCGCCGACCTGGTGGCCAGCGACGATCCAGCCGAACACGATCGGCCCGCTGCGGTCGCCGAAGGCCTCGTTGGCGAGCCTCAGCGTCGGCGGCACGGTGGCGATCCAGTCGAGCCCATAGAGCACGGCGAAGATGATCAGGCTGACCGCCGAGAAGCCGGAATAGGGCAGGTAGATCAGCGACAGGCCGCGGATGGCATAGTAGACGCCGAGCAGCTTGCGCGGGTCGAAGCGGTCGGTGAGCCAGCCCGACAGCGTCGTGCCGATCAGGTCGAAGATGCCCATCATCGACAACAGGCCGGCCGCCTGCACCTCGCCGATGCCCATGTCGCCGCAGAAGGCGATGAGATGCGTGCCGACCAGCCCGTTGGTGGTGAAGCCGCAGATGAAGAAGGTGGCGAACAGGTACCAGAACACCCGCGTGCCGGCGGCGCGGCGCAACGTGCTGAGCGTGTGCGCCAGAAAATTGCCCTGCGAGGCGGGCGATACCGGCGGCACGTCATCCGGATCGGCGCCATAGCGCACTTGGCCGATCGAGGCCGGACGCTCCGGCACCAGCAGCCACACCACCGGCACCAGGGCGGCGGTGGCGATCGCGATGGCGATGGCGACCGGCTTCCAGCCACCCGCCTGCGCCAGCGAGGCGAGCAACGGCAGGAAGACAAGCAGGCCGGTGGCGCTCGAAGCCGACATCAGCCCCATCACCAGGCCGCGATTGGTCTTGAACCAGCGATTGACGATGGTGGCGCCGAGCACGGTTGCGACCGCACCCGAGCCGATGCCGGAAAGCACGCCCCAGGTGATCAGCAGATGCCACGGCTTGGTCATCAGCAGGCTGAGCGCCGTCGAGCCCGACATCACCAGCAACGAAATTAGCAGCGTGCGGCGCAGCCCGATCCGCTCCATCAACGCGGCGGCAAACGGCCCGGTCAGGCCATAGAGGAAGATGCCGATCGCGGCAGCCAGCGAGACCACGTCGCGCCGCCAGCCAAAACTCTCCTCCAGCGGCAGCATCATCACCGACGGCGCCGAACGAAGCCCGGCCGCGATCAGCAGGCAAAGAAAGATAACGCCGACCACGACGAAAGCGTAGCGCTGGCCAAACGGACGAGACTGAGCTATCATGTTACTGACCGGTACGTTGCAATTGGATGGGGCTATGAATACGTACCGGTCAGTAACATTGTCAAGCGAGTCGTGGCATGCCACCGGACAAAAAAATTGAAGCATCCATCAGCGGGGATCACGCGCCGGCGCATCCGAAGGCCGCCGACAAGATCCTCGACGTGGCGCGCGACCTGTTCTACCGCGAAGGCATAAGAGCGATCGGCGTCGACGAGATCGTCAAGCGCGCCGGCGTCACCAAGCCCAGCCTCTACCGCAGCTTTCCCTCCAAGGACGAACTCGCCGCCTCCTATCTGCGCAAATACGATCTCGAATTCTGGGAGCGCTTCGACGAGGCTGTCGATGCGCATCCGGGCGACCCGCGCGCGCAGATCGTGGCTTTCCTCACCCGCGTCGGCAAGCGCACCCAAAAACCCGACTATCGCGGCTGCGGCATGACCAATGCGGCGGTGGAGTATCCCGATCACAGTCATCCGGCGCGCATCGTCAGTGAGACCAACAAGCAGGAACTGCGCCGCCGCCTGCGCGCCATGGCGGCCGCAATGGGCGCCGCCGATGCCAACACGCTTGGCGACGGCCTGCTGCTGCTGATCGAGGGCGCCTATATCAGCGGCCAGCTGTTCGGCCTCGGCGGACCGGCGGCGTCGGTCGCCCGCAACGCCGATTTGCTGATCGAGGCCAGCTTGAACAAATAGCTCTCTTGCGATCCACTACAATCGCAAGCAGTATCTTTGCCATGCCCCATCGAGAGCCGCAGGTTGCGAATTGAATCTCGCTCAGATGATTTTGGACGACCTGAAAAAAATGTTCGGGATCAATTACCTGAAACGGGGGCGTCCAGAGTTGATCTCGCAGGAGGAAAAAAGGGATATCGCCACTGTCCTCGACTTGAATGAGTACGCAGTCAAGGAAGCCGTCCTGCGCAGAGTGCTTTTCCTGCTTCTGATCTCGTCTGCGCTAAATTATTTTATCGAAAAGGCGCACGGCGTCGGCTCAACGGCGAGCATCCTGACCGCGTCGATATGTTCGGTCGCTTTGGTGTTTTTGTATCTGGATGTTTTTGTCCCCATTGTCCTGCTCGCCGTCTGGGTGTCACTGCTCGCAATCTGCTGGATGGACTATCAAGCGTTCCTCGCATCCGCTTTGTTTTCCGCGTTGTACGCCCTGTATTTTTTTGCGAGGCTTAGGGCCAGATAGCAAAATTACCGACGGGAATGTATTCGCGATGCGTGCGCCTCTGATCCCGCTTGCCCTCGCCGGTCTCTGCCAGGCGGCCCATGCCGGCGACATATCCAGCGCCTACACCGATCTGGACTGGGAGAGGGATTGCGTAACCTATGCGCAGGCGGCCGAGGGCGAAGGCGATTGGGCGAGCCTCGCCTGCTCCGGCTATCGCGGCTACCCCGTGCTGATCGGCTACGACGATGCCCGCGAATCGCTGTTCTACGGGTTCCCGTCCGGCGACATGACCTCGGTCTGGGAAAGCTTCTCCGGCCTCAACACGGCCGGGCCCAAGGTGGAATGGCGCATCGAGACCAACGGCGACGTCGCCATCCCCTTCGCCGTCATCCACCGCCGCGAGGTCAGCAATCCCGATGACGAGAACAAGCCGACCCAGGTGCTGGTCGTTGCCAAGGTGGCCCAGCCGGACACCCAGCAGGGCTGCACCATCGGGCTGGTGCTGGCCACCGGCAACCCGCAGGCCAACGACCAGGCGCGCAAGCTCGCCGACGAGAAGGCGAAAGGCTTCGCCTGCGGCAAGGACAAGCGCGAGGTGATCGGCAGCGTGCCGGACTTCGGCCGGGTGGATAACTGAGCCGAGACTACTTCGCCGCCTTCGCCACCTTCACCCGTTCGATCGCCTCGACGATCATCTTCTTGGCGTATTTGGAATCGTGCCAGCCCTCGATCTTGACCCATTTGCCGGGCTCGAGATCCTTGTAGTGCTCGAAGAAGTGCTGCACCTGATCACGCGTGATCTCGGGCAGATGCGTGTACTCGGTGACGTTCTCGTAGCGCAGCGTCAGCTTCGGCGACGGGACGGCGATCACCTTCTCGTCCTGGCCGGCATTGTCTTCCATGATCAGCACGCCGATCGGCCGCACATTGATGACGCAGCCCGGCACCAGCGCGCGCGTATTGCACACCAGCACGTCGATCGGGTCACCGTCGCCCGACAGCGTGTGCGGCACGAAGCCGTAATTGCCGGGATAGCGCATCGAGGTATGCAGGAAGCGGTCGACGAACAGCGTGCCGGCCTCCTTGTCCATTTCATACTTGATCGGCTCGCCGCCGATCGGCACCTCGATGATGACGTTGACGTCTTCCGGCGGGTTCTTCCCGGTGGCAATCGCTTCGATGCGCATAACTCAAATCCCTCTCTCGATTTGTCAGACCGATAGCGGCGGACGCGTCATGGTGCAATGCGGCGAATCGTGCGGGGAGAATAACGACGCCGAAACGCGGGCGTTCATTCCCAGACGAAGGCGACCTTCTTCAGCGCCTTTTGCTCGAATATCTCGACGCCTTCGGCGATGTCGCGGCCGCCGGCGCCAGCATAGAAAGCAAGCGCGTTCTGGTTGTCCTCAAGCGCCCAAACCACCATGCCGCGCAGGCCGTGGTCGGCTAGCCGCGCGCGGGCCGCGCTGAACAGCCGGCTGCCGAGCCCGATGCCTTGGTATTCCGGGCGCAGATAAAGCTCGTAGATCTCGCCCTGCTGGCGGAGTTCACGGGCGCGATTCTTGCCGATCGTGGCGTAGCCGGCGATCGTGCCGCCAATCTCCACCACCAGCACGGTGGCGGCGCGGCGAATCGCGTTCGCCCACCAGTCGGCGCCGCGGCGGTTGATCATCGAGGTCAGCGTGCGGTGCGGAATAATGCCGGAATAGGCGCCGCGCCAGGCCTCTTGATGCACGTCGGCGATGGCCGCCGCGTCGCGCGGCTCGGCCTTCCTGATGTCGATGGTCAGCGTGTTCATGATTGGTTAACCATAAACCCGCATCGCCGGATTGCAAAGAGTCCGGCCCACGGCATCCGCGCTTTCGCACAGGCGAACAACAGGGCGCGGGAGGGCTCAGCGCAGGTTTAAGACTAATCTCAAATCTCGACGAGATGATCGTCCAGCTCGTTGGCATCGCCCGCTGTGACAGGGAAATGTTCGGCCAGCACCGCGCCAACCGATTCGACGGCCTTGATGAACCCGTCGGCGAGCCGGTCGTCGCCGGCATGCGCGGTAAGGTCGCGCACCACGCCGTCCCAGACATGCTGGCCGACCTTGCTGTTGATGCCGCTGTCGGCGACCACCTCGGCATAGCGCTCGGCGATCGAGACGAAGACCAGCACGCCGGTGCGCGCAGCGGTGCGATGCACGTTGCGGGCAAGGAACTGCTTGACCGCATTGAGATGCGCCGCCTGGTAACGCAGGTGGCGCGGCACGAAATGGATGCGCAATCCGGGCAGCGCCCACAAGAGCACCAGCACCGAGGCCAGCGCCAGGAGCTCGGCGAAAACAAAATGCGGCAGGCGGATCGACAGCCACCAGGCCTCCAGCCCATAGGCGACGGCAAGGCTGGCGACGAGCATGGCTAGCGTCGTCATGAAGGCGGCGGGAAAGAAATAGCCGTCGCTGGCATGCGCCACGACGCAGTAGATCTCGCCGTCGGTCCTCGCCTCGGCGGCGCGGATCGCCTCGGCGATGCGCTCATGATCCTGCGGGCTGATCGGTCGTGTCGCCATGTGTCTCACCAGCTTCCCGAGGAGCCACCGCCGCCCGACGAACCGCCGCCACCGGAGAATCCGCCGCCTCCGCCGCCCGAGGACCAGCCACCGCCGGAGCTCCCCGAGGACCAGCCGCCGCTGGACGAGCGCTTGCCGGGCTCGAAGGTCATGCCCAGCCAGCGATAGCGGCCGGGGCCGATCCTCTGGCCGAAGATCGGTGGCAGGATGGAAGCGGCAAGGCTGAGAACGAGGATGGTGATCCAGACTGCGATGAAGATCGAGAAGAACAAATCGTCTGAATTGAATGGCGCCTGCTCGTTGCGCTTGCCGCGCGCCTCCAGTTCCTCCGGATTGCCTTCCAGCACCATGATCATGTCGTCGACGGCCTTGGTTATGCCTCCGGAGAAATCGCCGGCGCGGAAGGCCGGCACCATGTCGTTCTCGATGATCAGCTTGGTGTGCAGGTCGGTCAACGTGCCTTCCAGCCCATAGCCGACCTCGATGCGCATCCTGCGATCGTTCGGCGCCACCACGAGCAGGACACCGTTGTTCTCCTTGGCCTGGCCGAGCTTCCAGAACCGGAACAGCCGGTTGGCGTAAGGCTCGATCTCCTCGCCACCCAGGCTGGGGATGGTTGCGACGACGATCTGGTCGGAGCCCTTCTTCTCGAAATCGGCGAGTTTTTTCGTCAGCGCGGCTTTTGTTCCAGCGTCGATGATACCGGCATTGTCGACGACGCGACCGGTGAGCGCGGGCAGATCGGCGGCGAAGGCGGTGAGAGGGAGGAGGAGGAAGCAGACGAAGCTCAGCAAGACGCCAACGAAGGCGTTCTGGCGCGCGCCCCTATATCCTGCCGGACATCTCCCCCACTTGGGGGAAGATTGACGGCTCGACCACCAGCCCTCCCTTTCAGACGTTGGGGAATGGCGAAGGCGAACGCGACGAACAATCTCCCCCCCTGGGGGGGAGATGTCCGGCAGGACAGCGGGGGGCGCGAAGGAACGCAAGGCTGGCAAGCTCGGTAAACTAACTCGTCGTTCAACCGCCCTGCTTCGTGCCGAAATCGACCTTCGGCGGCTGCATCTTGTCTTCCTCCACGGTGAAGTTAGCGAAGGGCTCGTTGCTGCGGAACCAGAAGGTCGCCCACAACACCGACGGGAAGGTCTTCAGCGTCAAATTGTAATCCTTGACCGCCTGGATGTAGTCGCGGCGCGCCACCGCAATGCGGTTCTCGGTGCCTTCGAGCTGCGCCTGCAGCGCCAGGAAGTTCTGGTTGGCCTTGAGGTCGGGATAGGCTTCCGACACCGCGATCAGCCGCGACAGCGCGCTGGTCAGCCCGGCCTGGGCATCCTGGAACTTCTTGAGGGCCTCGGGATCCTTCAGCGTTTCCGGCGTCACCGTGATCTGCGTCGCCTTGGCGCGCGCCTCGACCACGGCGTCCAGCGTGTCCTTCTCATGCGCAGCATAGCCCTTGACCGTCTCGACCAGATTGGGGATCAAGTCGGCGCGGCGCTGGTACTGGTTCAGCACCTCGCTCCAGGCCGCCTTGGCGTTTTCCTCCGCCGTCGGGATGGTGTTGTAGCCACAGCCGGCAAGCAGCGGCAGCACGATGGCCATCATCAGAATGGCCGGCAGATGGCGGAAGATGGAGGGGGAAGAGAGGCTCTGGGCAAGCATGATTTGGGTCCCTCGTCGGAAGTTGCACGCGAAGCATTACCACAATCCGCGTGCAAGAAAATGACCCGGCCGGAAAGCTTCCACTGCCATCCCGCTGCCCTGCAGGCAGGCCCTGTGAATGGCCGGGCGAACAGGCTAAGGTCCCGGCTGAACAGGACATTGCCATGGCCGAGCGCCAGGACAGCGACAAAGAATCGCGCCGTATTCTCGAGCGCGTGGAGCGGGAGACGAACCCGGGCGGCACGTCGTTCATCGCCCGGGCGGCGAAAGGCGCGCGCGACCATGTCAACGCCGCGGACGCCGACCGTTCGGACCGGATCGACTATTGGGGCACCCGCATCGGCAGGGTGCTGGGGCTCGTCATCGCCTTCGGCCTGCTGGCCTGGCTGGTGTATTTCGCCACGCGTGGCGGTTAGGACCGGACATCCATGAATGCTGAAAAAGCCGGCGCGCCGCGCGCGGTCATCGTCATCTCCAGCCATGTCGCGCGCGGCTCTGTCGGCAACCGCGCCGCCGTTTTTGCGCTGGAGACACTGGGCTTCCCGGTCTGGGCGGTGCCGACCATCGTCCTGCCCTGGCATCCAGGCCACGGCCGGGCAACCCGCATCGTGCCGCCGCTCGACCAGTTCAAGGCGCTGATGGCCGATCTCGAGCGCGCGCCCTGGCTGGGCGAGGTCGGCGCGGTGCTGTCTGGCTATCTGGGCGAGGCCGGCCAGGCCGAGGCCGTCGCCTCGCTGGTCACCGCCGTCCGGGAGAGGACGCCGAACGCCCTCTATATCTGCGATCCGGTGATGGGCGATTCCGGCGGGCTCTACGTGCCGGAGCCGACAGCGGCGGCCTTGCGCGACCGGTTGATGCCGATCGCCGACATCGCCACGCCCAACCGCTACGAGCTGGAATGGATGGCCGGGGCACCGCTTGCCGACCTGAAATCGGTGATGGCGGCAGCCCTTCACGCCGGTCCCTCGACCATGCTGGTCACCTCCGCGCCTTCGATGATGGCCGGCGGTACCGGCAACCTCCTGCTCGATTCCAGGCAGGCGTTGCTTGCCGAGCACCGCCTCATCGACAAGCCGCCGAACGGGCTGGGCGACCTTACGGCCGCCGTCTATCTGGCGCGCATCCTCTCCGGCCAGCCGCCGATCAAGGCGCTGCAGTCGACCACGGCCGCCGTCTACGAGATCCTGGCGCGGACCGCCAAACGCGGCGGCGACGAACTGCAGCTCGAGACCGACGCGCAGAGCCTGTCGCATCCGATGGCGATGGTGCAGCTGCGCCACCTCCTGCACCCGGAGCGGGACAAGCGGGCGTGACGGCCGGCGTGCTGGTCGGCGTCGACGGCTGCAAGGCCGGCTGGATCGCCGTCCATCGTCATCCGGATGCCGCTCCGTCGATCTCCGTCTTTCCAGGCTTTGCCGCTTTGCTCGCCGCATTGCCCGCCGGCGGCGCCACGATCGCCGTCGACATGCCGATCGGCCTCCCCGACTTCTCGCAAAGGGGAGGACGCGGCCCGGAGGCGATCGTGCGGCCGCTGCTTGGGCAGCGCCAATCGAGCGTGTTCTCGATCCCCTCGCGCGCGGCGCTCTATGCCGAGACGGACGGCTTCACCACGGTCGAGGCCTGGTACGCCGCGCATCGCCGCGCCAGCGAGGTCGCCAAGGCGAGTTCCGATCCGCCGCGCGGCGTCTCGATCCAGGCCTTCGGCATCTTTGCCAAGATCCGCGAGATCGATGCCCTGCTGATCGCGCGGCCGGAGTTGCGCGGCCGCGTCTTCGAATCGCACCCCGAGGTCGCCTTCTGCCGGCTGAATGGCGGCCAGGCCATGGCGCTGCCGAAGAAGGTCAAGGGCGCGATCAACCTCGCCGGGATGGAGGAACGCAAGGCGCTGCTATGCCGGCATGGCTATGAAAAGAGCTTCCTCGATCAGCCGGCACCGAAGGGAGCCGCCGCCGATGATTTTCTCGACGCGGCAGCGATGATGCTGATTGCCGGCCGCATCGCCAGTGGCGAGGCAAGGCCGAATCCGGACCCGCCGCTGTCGGATCGTTTTGGCATTCCAGTCGCCATCTGGGCATAGAGCGACAGGTTGAGCCATGTCCGCCGCATCGCGATTGCGACGGAGCCATCCGCAATTCGGCATTGCTCGCGACCGGCTTTTGCCGTTAGAGGCTTCTCCAGACTGAAAGTGCCGCATCCAACCCGGAAAGGGTCCAGACGCCGCCCATGCCCCATCTTCCCGAACATCTGCTCAACGGCTATCGCAATTTCATGAACGGCCGCTATCCGGCCGAAAGCGGGCGCTACCGCTCTCTGGCGCGCGAAGGCCAGGCGCCCGAGACGATGATCGTCGCCTGCTGCGATTCGCGCTCCGCCCCTGAGGCGATCTTCGATGCCGGCCCGGGCGAGTTGTTCGTGCTGCGCAATGTCGGCAATCTGGTGCCGCCCTATGCGCCGGACGGCGAATTCCATTCGACCTCCGCCGCGCTCGAATTCGCGGTGCAGAGCCTGAAGGTAAAGAACATCGTGGTGATGGGCCACGGCCGCTGCGGCGGTATCCGCGCGGCACTCGACCCGAATTCCGCGCCGCTCTCGCCAGGCGACTTCATCGGCAAGTGGATGAGCCTGATCGCGCCCGCCGCCGAGACCGTGTCGTCCAGCACCTTCATGACGGCGACCGAGCGCCAGACCGCCCTGGAGCGCATCTCGATCCGCTACTCGATCGCCAACTTGCGGACCTTCCCTTGCGTCTCCATCCTCGAAGGCAAGGGCAGGTTGTCGCTGCACGGCGCCTGGTTCGACATCTCGACAGGCGAGCTGTGGGTGATGAACAAGGAGACCGGCGATTTCGAGCGGCCGGATCTGGGGTGAGGCCCGCGATGCGGATCGTTTCCCAGGGAACCGCGATAGCCGCCGCGCTGTTCTTTTCGGTCCTCGCCGCCCGCGCCGATGACGGCGCGCTGATCGACCGCTGGTATTCGGCGCTGCTCGTCGCCGACCGGACGGAGCTCTCGGATTTGCTTGCCGACGACGTGCGCATCAAGCTCGACGACCTTGGCGTCGTGCAGACCAAGCAAGAGTTCATCGCCTCGATCGACGATTGGCAGGGCGCTGTCGCCGGCGCCGCGATCCGTCATCGCATCGAGAAGTCGGAAGCCGGCGTCACCACGGTGATCGCCTGCTACGACTTCCCCAACAACGACATGCTGATGCACGAGACCTTCTCCGTCGCCGGCAACCGCATCACCGCCAGCACGCAGGCGGCGATCGCCGAAAGCTGCGAGGCCTACTGACGGGCCCACCGCGCGGTTGCGCGCGACAAGCCCGCGCCCTACATCGGTCTCGCCTCCCATTGCCACCAATCGAAAGTTCTTCAATGTCATCAGCCGTCGATCTCGCCGCCCATCCGCTGACCAAATGGCAAGGGCCGCTCGGCCTGCCAGATTTCACCCGCATCGGCGATGGCGATTTTGGCCCCGTCTTCGACGCGGCGCTGAAGGCGCATGAGGCCGAGATCGATGCGATCGCCGGCAGCAGCGAGGCGTCGACGATCGAGAACACGCTGGCCGCGCTGGAACTCGCCGGCGAGGCGCTCGACCAGGTTTCGTCGATCTTCTGGTGTCGTGCCGGCGCGCACACCAATGAGGACATCCAGGCGCTGGAGCGCGACATCTCGCCGAAAATGTCCAGGCATTTCTCGGCCATCTCGATGAACGAGAACCTGTTTGCCCGCATCGACGACCTCTACCAGCGCCGCGAAAGCCTGAAGCTGGATGCAGAGACGCTGCGCGTGCTGGAAAAGACCTGGAAGGGTTTTGTCCGGTCCGGCGCCAAGCTCGACGCCGGCGGCAAGAAGCGGCTGGCCAGGATCAACGAAGAGCTGTCCTCGCTCGGCACTAGCTTCGGCCAGAACGTTCTGGCCGACGAGCGCGACTGGGCGCTGTTC
>NZ_RZOJ01000195.1:0-10663 GCF_003998845.1 Mesorhizobium sp. M4A.F.Ca.ET.022.05.2.1
GCTCAGCGCCGACCACCCATAAGACGCTTTACCTCAGCCGCTTCGGCCGGGGATCGGCGAGTTCGCCCGCCAGCCTGCGGTCGAGATAGTCGGCGCATTCCTGCAGCAGAAGGTCGGCGTCATTGGCGAAGAAATGGTTGGCGCCGGGCAAGGTCTTCTGCGTGATGGTGATGCCCTTCTGGGTGTGCAGCTTGTCGACCAGCGCCTGCACATCCTTGGGCGGCGCCACCTTGTCGGCGTCACCGTGGATGATCAGACCCGACGACGGGCAGGGCGCCAGGAACGAGAAGTCGTAGGTGTTGGGCTGCGGCGCAATCGAGATGAAACCTTCGATCTCGGGCCGGCGCATCAGTAACTGCATGCCGATCCATGAGCCGAACGAATAGCCGGCGACCCAGCAGCTCTTGGAATCCGGATGCAGCGACTGCACCCAGTCGAGCGCGGCGGCGGCGTCTGACAGTTCGCCGGTGCCGTGGTCGAACTCGCCCTGACTGCGGCCGATGCCGCGGAAGTTGAAGCGAAGCGTGGTGAAATCGCGTTTTTGGAACATATAGAAGAGGTCGTAGACGATCTTGTTGTTCATCGTGCCGCCGAACTGGGGGTGCGGATGCAGCACGATGGCGATCGGCGCGCTCTTTTCCTTGGAAGGCTGGTAGCGACCTTCCAGGCGACCGGCCGGACCGGCGAAAATGACCTCAGGCATAAAAAACTCCACGTGGCGTACGAATGCGCTCAGCCCGGAACAACTCTTCCTCTGGCCCACTGTGGCCTTGACGCCGGGCAAGCGTCTTCTTAGAAGCTAGTTTAGAATTGTTCAAAACTGGGTGGCCGAACCCGCTGGCCCGACCGCCCTTGCCGCAAGCCGCGTAAATAGGACGGCTTGCCTTGCGATTTCAAGGAAATAACGCGCTATCCTCGCAGGATGGCTCTCGAAAGGACCGATCCAGGGAAAATGGCCGCAACTCGCGCCTATCTCGACTACAACGCCAGCGCGCCGCTGCTTGAAGAGGCGCGTTCGGCGGTTGTTGCAGCGCTTGGTGCCGCCAATCCGTCCTCGGTCCACGCCGAGGGCCGCGCGGCGCGGCGACTGGTCGAGGATGCAAGGCGCGATGTCGCCGCCTTGGTGAATGCCAAGGCCGCGCATGTCGTGTTCACGTCCGGAGCCACGGAAGCCGCCGCCACGCTGCTCACGCCGGACTGGCGGATGGGGCGCGGCGCGGTTCGCATGAGTAGGCTCTACGTGTCGGAGGCCGACCATCCTTGCGTCCTCAATGGCGGACGCTTCCCTGCCGAACAGGTGACCCGGATCGGCGTCGATCGAAACGGCATTGCCGATCTCAATGCGCTGGCTGCCGCTCTCGCCGCGCACGACAAGAGCGATGGCCTGCCGCTGGTGGCCATCCACGCCGCCAACAACGAGACCGGCGTCATCCAGCCCGTCGATCGCATCGCTGAAACCGTCAAGGCGGCGGGTGGCGTGCTCGTGATCGACGCCGTACAGGCGGCGGGCCGCATTCCGATCGATATGTCGGCCGGCTATGCCGACTATCTGATCCTGTCCTCGCACAAGATCGGCGGCCCCAAGGGCGTCGGCGCCATCGTCGCGGCGGCCGATCTGATGATTCCGAAGCCGCTGATCAATGGCGGCGGCCAGGAAAAGGGCCATCGCGCCGGCACCGAGAACCTTCCCGGTATCGCCGGTTTCAGCGCCGCCGCGCGCGCTTCGCTGGCCGGCCTTCAAGGCATCGACGCGGTGGCTCGACGCCGCGACGAGGTCGAGGTCCTGGTAAAATCCCTGGCGCCGGACGCGGAAATCTTCGGAAATGGCGCGCAAAGGCTTGCCAACACGACATTCTTCGCTATTCCCGGCGTGAAGGCCGAGACGGCGCAGATTGCCTTCGATCTCGCCGGCGTGGCGCTGTCGGCGGGGTCGGCCTGTTCGTCGGGCAAGGTCGGGCCGAGCCATGTGCTCAAGGCGATGGGATTTGGCGACAGCCTGGGTGCCTTGCGCGTGTCGATCGGCCATGCGACCGGCGCCGAGGATATCGAGCTGTTCCGGGCAGCACTCGCGGGCATCGCCGCGCGTCGTGCCGGTGCGGAGAAGGCCGCCTGAGCGGCGACAGGAATTCGGGCCTCCCGGGCCTGGTAGAGCCGTGCGTTGAAATGGCCGGGTGAATTCCCGGTCGGAACGCACTATATGGAACTTACGCCGCCCCGGCCGCCCATGCGTGGCCACTGGTGGTGCCATAGTTTGAAAACTGTCGGGCCTTGACCCCGGCGTGGATGGAGAACGCTTATGCCTGCTGTGCAGGAGACGATCGATCGGGTTCGAAAGATCGACGTCGACCAGTATAAATACGGATTCCAGACAGAGATCGCGATGGACAAGGCCCCCAAGGGCCTGAGCGAAGACATCATTCGCTTCATCTCTGCGAAGAAGGGCGAGCCGGACTGGATGCTGGAATGGCGTCTGGAAGCCTATCGTCGCTGGCTGACTCTGGAAGAGCCGACCTGGGCGCGCGTCGACTATCCGAAGATCGACTTCCAGGACATCTACTACTATGCGGCGCCGAAGAGCACGCCGGGCCCGACCTCGCTCAGCGAAGTCGACCCTGAGATCCTGAAGGTCTACGAGAAGCTCGGCATTCCGCTGAAGGAGCAGGAAATCCTCGCCGGCGTGCAGAAGACGGACGCCTCGGAGCTCGAGGAAGCCAACGACAATGTCTTCAAGTCGGGCCGTGTCGCGGTCGATGCGGTGTTCGATTCCGTCTCTGTCGTCACCACCTTCAAGAAGGAACTGGCCGAGGCCGGCGTCATCTTCTGCTCGATCTCGGAAGCCATCCGCGAGCATCCGGAGCTGGTGAAGAAATATCTCGGCTCGGTCGTGCCGACCTCCGACAATTTCTACGCCACGCTGAACTCGGCGGTGTTCACCGACGGTTCCTTCGTCTTCGTGCCGAAGGGCGTGCGCTGCCCGATGGAACTGTCGACCTACTTCCGCATCAACGAGAAGAACACCGGCCAGTTCGAGCGCACGCTGATCATCGCCGAGGAGGGGGCCTACGTCTCCTATCTCGAAGGCTGCACGGCGCCGCAGCGCGACGAGAACCAGCTGCATGCCGCAGTGGTCGAGCTGGTCGCGCTCGACGATGCCGAGATCAAATATTCGACGGTGCAGAACTGGTACCCCGGCGACGCCGAGGGCAAGGGCGGCATCTACAATTTCGTCACCAAGCGCGGTGACTGCCGCGGCGACCGTTCGAAGATCTCGTGGACGCAGGTCGAGACCGGCTCCGCCATCACCTGGAAATACCCGAGCTGCATCCTGCGCGGCGACGATTCCAGCGGCGAGTTCTATTCGATCGCGGTGTCGAACGGCTACCAGCAGGTCGACTCGGGCACCAAGATGATCCATCTCGGCAAGAACACGTCGAGCCGCATCATCTCCAAGGGCATCGCCGCCGGCTTTTCGCAGAACACCTATCGCGGTCAGGTCTCGGCGCATCGCAAGGCGACCAACGCCCGCAACTTCACCAACTGCGACTCGCTGCTGATCGGCGACCAGTGCGGCGCCCACACCGTGCCCTACATGGAAGCCAAGAACTCGACCGCCCAGTTCGAGCATGAAGCGACGACGTCGAAGATCTCCGAGGACCAGAAGTTCTACGTCATGCAGCGCGGCATCCCCGAGGAAGAGGCGATCGCGCTGATCGTCAACGGCTTCGTCAAGGACGTCATCCAGCAGCTGCCGATGGAATTCGCTGTCGAAGCGCAGAAGCTGATCGGCATCAGCCTTGAGGGAAGTGTGGGGTGACGAAGGCGCCCAAACGCGAATCCGCAGAAAAGCATGTCTATCTGCGGGATCGAATGGACAGCTGGGAAACGAGGCTGCAACTGGCGTTGTGTTTGGGCGCAGCGGGCGCTGCGTTGCTTGTCGCGGTTTATTCGCCGGATGGCTTTTGGCACGCACTTTTGGAAGCCTTGAAGCAGTTGTTAAATCGGGTTTAGCCGCGCAGACGGCTACGCATAGGACGAATGGAAGAAAATGCTTGAAATCAGAAACCTGCACGCCCGCATCGTCGATGACGGCACCGAGATCATCCGCGGCCTCAACCTGACGGTGAAGGCCGGCGAGGTCGCCGCCATCATGGGCCCGAACGGCTCGGGCAAGTCGACGCTGTCCTATATCCTCGCCGGCCGCGAGGACTATGAGGTGACCGAGGGCGACATCCTCTACAACGGCCATTCGATCCTCGAAATGGACCCGGCAGAGCGCGCCACCGCCGGCATCTTCTTGGCCTTCCAGTATCCGATGGAGATACCGGGCGTCGCGACCATGGAATTCCTGAAGGTGGCGATGAACGAGCAGCGCAAGGCGCGCGGCGAGGAGCCGCTGAAGATCCCGGAATTTCTGAAGCGCGTGAAGGACGCCGCCGCCTCGCTCAACATGGACATGGCGATGCTGAAGCGGCCGCTCAATGTCGGCTTCTCCGGCGGCGAGAAGAAGCGCGCCGAGATCCTGCAGATGAAGCTGCTCGAACCAAAACTCTGCGTGCTCGACGAGACCGATTCCGGCCTCGACATCGATGCGCTGAAGATCGTCTCCGACGGCGTCAACGCGCTGCGTTCGCCGGAGCGCGCCATCGTCGTCATCACCCACTACCAGCGCTTGCTGGAGCACATCGTGCCGGACAGCGTCCACGTGCTCTACAAGGGCCAGGTCATCAAGTCGGGCGACAAGTCGCTGGCGCTCGACCTCGAAGCCAATGGCTACGCCGGCGTGATCGGCGAAGCCGCGTGAGATGCCAGCAGGCGAGGCGAGAGCAATGAACATGCACGCACAGCCCCAGCGCACCCCCGCCGAAACGGCGCTGATCGACGCCTTCGGCGAACGGCTTTCGCTGCTGCCCGGCGATGGCGCGGTGATGATGAAGCGCGACGACGCGATCGAGACGATCAAGCGCGGCCTGCCGTCGCGGCGCGTCGAGTCATGGCACTATACGGACCTGCGCCGGCTGCTGAACCTCAATCCGGTGCCGGACTTCGAGCCGGCTGCCACGGCCAAGGCCATGGCGCCGGTGCTGGAAGGCTCCGCCGTGCTGCCGGTGCTGAACGGCGCCTCGACCGCGAAGCTGCCTGCCGTCGAGGGCGTGACCGTGCAGCGCCTGTCTGAAAAGCTCACCGACGGCAGCGTGGCGCCGGGGCTCGATCCCTATGGCGCCGATGACGCGATCGGCGCGCTGAACACCGCCTTTGTCGCCGACGGCTATTTCGTCGACATCGCCGACGGCACGGAACTGGAGAAGCCGATCGAACTGCAGAACCTGCAGTCCGGCGGCCAGGCGCATGTGCGGCTTCTGACGCGCGTCGGCGCCGGCGCCAAGGCGACCATCGTCGAACGCCAGTCGGGCGAGGGTGTCGGCCTTGTTAGCTCCGTCAGCCAACTCGTGCTCGACGACGGCGCAGAGGTGACCTGGCTGATCGTGCAGGAGCAATCTGATACCGCCACGCATCTTGCTCAGTTCAAGGCGCATCTCGGCAAGGATGCGAAGCTGACGCTGTTCGTGATGAACGCCGGCGGCAGGCTGGTGCGTCAGGAAGTCGTGGTGCGCACGACCGGCGAGGGCGCCGATTTCAAATTGCGCGGCATCAACCTTCTGGCCGGCGACACCCATACCGACACCACCATGGTGCTCGACCATGCCGTGCCACACACCACCTCGACCGAAGTGATCCGCAACGTGGTCACCGGCAAGGCGCGCGGTGTCTTCCAGGGCCGCATCAACGTGCATCAGCATGCGCAGAAGACCAACGCCAAGATGGCCTGCAACACGCTGCTGCTGTCGGATGACGGCGAGTTCTCAACCAAGCCGGAATTGGAGATCTTCGCCGACGACGTCGTCTGCGGCCATGGCGCGACCGTCACCGAGATCGACCACGACCATCTCTTCTACCTGATGGCGCGCGGCATCGACGAGAAGAGCGCGCGCGGCCTGCTGGTCAAGGCTTTCGTTGCCGAAGTGATCGAGGAACTGGAAGACGAGGCGCTCGTCGAGGCGCTGGAAGCGCGGCTCGACGATTGGTTTTTGACGCACGGGTAAGCGCCTGTCTTCTCCCCTCGCGGGAGAAGGTGGATCGGCGCGCGGCGCCGAGCGGGGTGCTGGACGGAGTGAGGCGGTGCCTCGGAAGAGCTTGTGATGGACCAGAAAGTCGAATCCACCCCCTACGACGTCGAGGCCATCCGCCGCGATTTCCCGATCCTGTCGCGGGAAGTCTATGGCAAGCCGCTGGTCTACCTCGACAATGGCGCCTCGGCGCAGAAGCCCAAAGCCGTGCTCGACGCCATCCAGCACGCCTACAGCCAGGAATACGCCAACGTCCATCGTGGCCTGCACTTCCTGTCGAATGCCGCGACCGACGCTTATGAGAAGGCGCGGGAGACGGTGCGCCGCTTCCTCAATGCGCCGAGCACCGACAACATCGTCTTCACCTCCAACACCACCTCGGCGATCAACACGGTCGCCTATGGCTACGGCATGCCCAACATCGGCGAGGGCGACGAGATCGTGCTGTCGATCATGGAGCACCACTCCAACATCGTGCCGTGGCATTTCATCCGCGAGCGGCAGGGCGCCAAGCTGGTCTGGGTGCCGGTCGACGATCTCGGCGCCTTCCACATCGAGGAATTCGAGAAGCGGCTGACCGCGCGCACAAGACTCGTCGCCATCACCCAGATGTCGAACGCGCTGGGCACGGTGACGCCGATCAAGGAGATCGTGCGCATCGCGCATGCCCGCGGCATCCCGGTGCTGGTCGACGGCAGCCAGAGCGCCGTGCACATGCCGATCGACGTGCAGGACCTCGACTGCGATTTCTTCGTCTTCACCGGCCACAAGGTCTACGGCCCCTCCGGCATCGGCGTGCTCTACGGCAAGAAGCACATGCTGGAGGAGATGCGGCCCTTCATGGGTGGCGGCGAGATGATCGAGGAAGTGACGGAGGACATCGTCACCTACAACGAGCCGCCGCATCGTTTCGAGGCCGGCACACCGCCGATCGTGCAGGCGATCGGCCTCGGCGCCGCGCTCGAATATATGGAAAAGGTCGGCCGCGAGCGCATCGCCGCGCACGAGGCGGATCTCAAGGATTATGCCCATGAGCGGCTGCGCGCCATCAATTCGCTGCGCATCTTCGGTGACGCGCCGGGCAAGGGCGCCATCATCTCGTTTGAATTGCAGGGCATACATGCCCATGACGTGTCGATGGTGATCGACCGGCAGGGCGTGGCAGTGCGCGCAGGCACCCATTGCGCCCAGCCGCTGTTGAAACGCTTCGGCGTGACCTCCACATGCAGGGCATCGTTCGGCATGTATAATACCAGGGCCGAAGTCGACGCTTTGGCCGATGCGCTGGAAAAGGCGCGAAATTTCTTCGGGTGACGACCATGGAAGATGCGAGCACCACCGCAGAGACAGCTCCGGAAACGGCCGCGAACGGCGTGGTTTCGGCTTCTGCCATTCCTGCCGACGAGCTGGCGCGACTGACCGACGACATCGTCTCGGCGCTGAAGACGGTCTACGACCCGGAAATCCCCGCCGACATCTATGAACTCGGCCTCGTCTACAAGATCGATATCGAGGACGACCGCTCGGTCAAGATCGACATGACGCTGACCGCGCCGGGCTGCCCGGTGGCCGGCGAGATGCCGGGCTGGGTCGAAAACGCCGTTGGCGCCGTGGAAGGTGTCTCCGGCGTCGAGGTCAGCATGGTTTTCGATCCGCCATGGACGCCCGACCGCATGTCGGAAGAGGCGCAGGTCGCGGTGGGCTGGTATTGAGATTCAGGCGATCTTACCACCATGAGCGAGAGCATATGACTTCATAGTGGCAAAGAAGCTCTCAAAACTTGTGTCCGCGTCGACCCACGGTACCCACATCGCTCCAGTTTGAAACTTGTTTAGTTTTGCCGCTCTTGTGAGAGAGAGATCATTCCAGCTGGGTTCCCTGATTCTCACCTCAACCATGGAAAAGTGGTGCCGACCGCGAAAAGAAATGGGCACCTCGGTCATGCTTGTCACCGCTGACCAAGGAACAAATTCCGGGGCGATCTGTTCGCATCGGAATCCATCCGGGCCAATGGTTACCGAGCGGCATTTTCTTCTCAGTAGTCTCATGGTCAATATTATGCAAACCGAAGTTAGGAAAAACACGAGAACACCAGTTCCCACTCTGATTGGCATTGGCTTATCTGCTTGAAACCACGCGCAAAGCCCCAAGAACGTTGCGATGCCTAGCAGTCCGATAATTCGAGGCATAACTCGTTCTGGTCTCTCGGCGAACACCATCACCTGATTTGTATTTGTCGCTGGCATCCTGCCCTACCTCGATTCCATAACAGTCGGATGTGCTCTAGGGCGCTCAATATGCGTTCTGCACTTGTCATTTATCGTTGTTTCAACCATCTATGTGAAGTCCGACAAGCCTTGAACTTGAACGGATTGGAGAATGATATGGGACGCTTCGCCGTCATCACGATGACCGACAAGGCCGCTGAGCGCGTGCGCGAGATCGTTGCCACGCGTGACAACGCGCATGGTATCCGCCTCGGCATCAAGAAGGGCGGCTGCGCCGGCATGGAATACACGGTTGATCTCGTGACCGAGCCGAACCCTAAGGACGACCACATCGAGCGCGACGGCGCGCATGTCTATGTCGCGCCGGAAGCAGCGCTCTTCCTGTTCGGCACCGAGATGGATTTCGAGCAGACGACGCTGCGCACCGGCTTCACCTTCAAGAACCCGAACCAGAGCTCGGCCTGCGGCTGTGGCGAATCGGTCGAGCTGAAGCCTGCCGACCTCAAGGCGCTGGCCGAGGCGCGCGCTTCAAGCGCGGCTTAGCTTTTTCATCATGCGTGCCGAGGCATATCGCTGGCGGTGTGCCTGTTGCAGCAAGGAGTTTGTCGGGCTTCCGACAGACTTGGCGTTCGACGCGCCGGTGGATCCAGACGCACTCGATGAGGTCGCTCGATCGACCTTCCGCAAGAATGACGATTTCTGCCTGGTGAGTTACGCCACGGGCCAAACGGATCGATTTATTCGCTGCCTGTTGCCGTTGCCCGTTCCTGCGCTGACCGACGAGTTCTGCTTCGGCGTATGGATGTCGGTCTCGGAAAGGAGCTGGAATGTCTATCGCGACGGATATGACAGTGGCCAATATGAGGACGAACTTTGCTTCGGGTATCTGATGCACGATATTCCCGAATACCCAAGCTCGATGCACCTACATGCCAATGTTGTATTCCAGCCTGGCAACATGCGCCCCAAGGTGTTTCTGCATGATGCAGATCATCCCTTGGTCGTCGCGCAGCGCGATGGGGTGGATGTGGAGCAGATCGAGCGCTGGGTTGCGCTAACGCATCGCCCTTAGGTTCAGCTCAGTCTACCCACATGCCGGTGCGCTTGTGCCAGTCGGCGATCGATTCTTCCGGGTAGACGTCGAACAGCTTGTCGTTCTTGCCGATCACCGGCTCGACCCAGCTCGCCTTGTATTTCAGCATCAGATGCACCTTTTCCGGCGGTACCGGCAGCTCGCTGTCGATCGCCGAGGCGAAGGGATGAACCAGATCCGGCCAGGTCGGGTCGTAGAGCCAGAGCGCCGAACCGCATTTGCGGCAGAAGTTGCGCTCGCCGGTCGACACCTCGCAATGCGGATGCTCGTCATCCTCTATCTCGGCCCGGTAGACGCCGAGGCTGCGCTTGCCCGTGATCTTGAGCGTCTCGTAGTCGGCGCCGAGATTGATGGCGAAACCGCCGCCGCCCTGCTGCTTGCGGCAGATCGAGCAGTAGCAGAGCATGAACGGCACCGGCGTGTGGCTTTCCACTTCGAAGCGGACAGCATTGCACCGGCAGGAGCCTTTGAGCAGGACAGGCATGGTGGGAGCTCCGTTTTCGTATCTCAATCTGTCAGCATGCCTTTGGTTGCGGCGATGACAAGGCCCACGCCGGATGAGATGATCGCGGCATGGACAATGCGCGCCTTGAAGAACTGTTCGAAAGCCTGGGGCCGATCAGCATCCGAAAGATGTTCGGCGGCAAGGGCATCTATTGCGACGGCGTCATCGTCGCCATCGTGCTGCGCGGCGAGCTGAAGCTGAAGGCCGACGAGCAAAGCGCCCCCGATTTCGAGGCCGCCGGCTGCCAGCAGTGGACCTACACCGGCTCCAGGCATGGCAAGCTGGTCGCCATGCCCTATTGGAGTATTCCCGACAGCGCGTTCGACGACCCCGACGAGATGGCGGTCTGGGCGCGCCGCGCCTATGAGGCGGGGCGAAGGGCAGGCAAGTAGACGCTACAGCGCCTTGGCAATCCTGGCCGCCAGCCGCGCATTGTTCTCGACCAGCGCGATGTTGGTCTTGAGGCTGCGGCCGCCGGTCAGCTCGAGGATTTTCGACAGCAGGAACGGCGTCACTGCCTTGCCGCTGACGTTGAGCGCCTCCGCCGCCTTCTGCGCCGCCTGGATGTAGCCATCCATCTCCTTGGCCGGGATCTCCTCGTTCTCCGGCACCGGGTTGGCGATCAGTATGCCACCGCCGAGGCCCAGCGCCTGCCGCGTCCGGTAGAAATGCGCAATGTCCTCCGGCGCATGCAAGGTGAGCGGGGCGCGGA
>NZ_RZOJ01000196.1:0-10653 GCF_003998845.1 Mesorhizobium sp. M4A.F.Ca.ET.022.05.2.1
CTGGCACTTGTCGACGCGCTGTCTGCGATGGAACAGCAGCAGCAGGCCGGCGCGCTGACCATGGAAGCGCTCGCGGCCAACCGCACCATTCTCGATCCGCGCCTGCATGTCGCGCGGCCCGCGGCCTGCCAATTGCTGGCGGCAAGGACGCTGCGCGACCTGCTGGCGCGCGATCATGAAACGACGCAGACGAGCTTGCAGGATCCGCTGTCGATCCGCTGCATGCCCTCGATCCACGGGGCGCTGATCCAGGCGATCGATCATGCCAGGCTGGCGGTCGAGATCGAGCTCAACGCCGCCGCCGACAATCCGCTGGTGCTGGTCGAAGACGCGTTGGTGCTGTCGACCGGCAACTTTCACACCGCGTCACTCGCGCTGGCCTTCGAGACGCTTGGCCTGGCAATCGCGCAATGCGCGGGGGCTTGCGCCGCTCGCTTCATCCAGCTCACCGGCTCGGGCCGCAACAGCCTGCCCAAATACCTGTCGCCGCTCGGCGGCGCCTCCGCCGGCTTCGTGCCTCTGCAGAAGACCGTTACGGCGATCCTGGCCGCGATCCGCCATAAGGCCAACCCCGTGATGCTCGATTACCTGCCGGTCTCGGAAGGCGTGGAGGATCACGCAACGCAAACGCTTCTGGCGGTTTCGAAATGCGCCGACATGATCGTACTGTGGCGACGCCTGATCGCCATGGAACTGATGGCGGCGGCCCAGGCCGTCGACCTGCGTGAAGGGATCACGCTGGCGCCGGCAACCGCTGTCATCCACGCTTCTGTCCGCACGCATGTCCCGGCGCTCAAGGAGGACAGGCCGCTCGGGGCCAACGCCAACGTGCTCTACGCCGCGCTCGCCGACGGCTCTTGGCGGGCCTGAAAAACAAAGAGTTGGCCGCGTTTCTTGAATCGGCGTCAGCGCGACACGCTTCAGATGACCGCCCGACGGCGTCGATTAGCCCGCCGCGATCAGCACAGTACTGTCCGGCGACCAGCTGAGCACCACCGGCTGACCTTCAGCCAACCTTTCGGCGCCGGTGTTCTGCACGATCACCTTCAGCGTCTGGCCGTCGCGGTCGACAAAATAGGTGCTGTTGTTGCCGGCGAAGATACGCTTGGACACCTGTCCCTTGAGCGTATTGGCATTGTCCGCATCGGGCTTCGCCGCGCCGGTCGAGATCTGGATACGCTCCGGCCGCACCGCGCAACTAGCCTTGGCGCCGGCTGCCAACGAGGGCCCTGACGAGGCATTGATCGCCGTGCCGTCGGGCAGCCGGATGCCGGTGCCGGTCGCGTCGCCGCGAAAGATGTTGGCGTCGCCGAGGAAGGTCGCGGCGAACTCGCTTTGCGGTCGGTCGTAGATCTCCTCCGGCGGCCCCTCCTGCACCAGCCTGCCGTCGCGCAGGATGCCGATGCGGTCGCTCATCGTCAGCGCCTCTTCCTGGTCGTGCGTGACGAAGATGGTGGTGATGCCGATCTCGCGCTGGATGCGCTTCAACTCGATCTGCATGTCGACGCGCAGCGCCTTGTCGAGCGCGCCGAGCGGCTCGTCGAGCAACAGCACGCGCGGCTTGGTGACGATGGCGCGCGCCAACGCCACGCGCTGGCGCTGGCCGCCGGAAAGCTGGTGCGGCCGGCGGGCACCCAGCTTGCCAAGTTGGACGAGGTCGAGTGCCCGCTGCACCTCGGCGGCGATCGTCGCCTTGGCCTCGCCGCGCACCGACAAGCCGAAGGCGACATTGTCGGCGACGCTCATATTGGGAAACAGCGCATAGTTCTGGAACACCATGCCGATGCGACGCTTCTCGACCGGCACGCGCCCGACGCTCTCGCCGCCGATGGCGATGCGGCCGCTGTCCGGAAAATCGAAGCCGGCGATCTGGCGCAATAGGGTGGTCTTGCCGCTGCCGGACGGCCCGAGCAGTGCGTAGAAGCCGCCGTCGGCGAAATCGATCGAGACGTCATCCAGCGCCTTGTGCGCGCCGAAACTGCGCGAGACGTTCGCTACCTGGACGCCTGCCATTATTTCTCTCCGCCGAATTTGAAGAAGCGCGCCGTGACCAGCATCAGCGCCATCGACACCACGATGATGATCGTCGACACCGCGTTGATCTCGGGCGTGAAGCCTTTGCGGATCGCCGCATAGATCTCGACCGGCAGCGTCGTCTGGCCTGGGGTCGACAGGAAGTACGAGACCACGAACTGGTCAAACGAGACGGCGAAAGCGAACAGACCGCCGGCGATGACGCCGGGCATGATCCAGGGCAACGTGACGCGGTTCGTCACCTGCCACTGGTTGGCGCCGAGCGAGCGCGCCGCCTCCTCCAGCTCCGGCGCGAAGGTCTGCAACCGGGCCGAGACAACGACGATCACATAAGGCAGCGCCAGCGCGACATGGCCGAGCAGGATGGCTACCAGCCCGCGGCCGATGCCGATGCAGAAGAAGAAGATCAGCATCGCCGTGCCTGTGATCAGCCACGGAATGGCGATCGGCGGGAAGAGCAGCGCCTGCAGGGCCTTCTTGCCCGGGAATTCGTAGCGGTAGAGCGCCAGCGAGGCGGCCGAGCCGAGCACGGTCGAGATGATGGTGGTGATGACCGCGATCTCGATGCTGTTCCAGGTCGCCGCGATCAGCTGGTCGTTCTGCCAGAGCGAGGCGTACCAGTCCGTCGTCCACTCGAGTGGCAATTGGTAGAAGGGCGAGGCGTTGAACGACATCAGCGCCATGATGATGATCGGCAAATAGAGGAAGGCGAGCAGCAGGACGATGTAGAACCGCCCTAGCCATTCGAGGATGCGCGTCGTCGCCATCAGGCGGCCCTCCGCAACACTGGCGAGGCCACCGCCAGGATCGCCAGCACGACGGCAAGCAGGATGAACGAGAGAGCGGCGCCCAGCGGCCAGTTGAAGACGGCGACGAACTGGTCCTCGATGACGGTGCCGTAGAAAGTGCCGGTGCGGCCGCCGAGAATACGCGGCTCCATGAAGGAGCCGACGACCGGCACGAAAATCAGCGCCGCCCCCGCGATCAGGCCCGGCATCGACAGCGGTATGATGACGCGCCAAAGAACCTGCCGCCGCGAGGCGCCGAGCGAGCGGCCGGCCTCGATCAGCGAATCGTCGATCGCCTGCAGCGTCAGGTAGCAGGTCAGCACCATGTAGGGCACGTAGGAGTGCACCAGGCCGATGATGACGGCCGGGTAGGAATACATGAGATCGATGTTGATCTTGAACGGCAGCACGGCGTTGAGTGCCGTGTCGAGGATGCCGCCCTCGCGCAGCACCATCGCCCAGGAGAAGATGCGCACCAGCCCGTTCGACCAGAACGGCAGGATGACGAGCAGGAAGATCGCCTCCCGGCTGCGTCCCTTCAGCACCTTGGCCAGCACATAGGCCGCCGGATAGCCGATCACCACGCACCAAAGGGTGACCTCGAGGCCGAGCCGCAGCGAGGCAAGCAGAAGCGTCAGATAAAGGCTCTGCGAGAAGAAGGCCGCGTAGTTGTCGAGCGTGAACGCCCATTCCTTCCCGGCCAGCGGCAGGTCGGTCATGAAGGAGAAGAAGACCATGGCCGACAGCGGCAGGAAGATCGCCACCGTCAGCCACAGATAGGCCGGCAGGAGAAGCGGCAGGGCCGGCCTCAGTCCGCGCCGCGAACCGATCGCATGCTGGTCAGCCATGGATGCCTCTCCTCCCCGAAAGACGCCGACTACTTCACGTTGACCTTCAGCTCCTGCCAGAGCGCCAGGTACTTCTCGCGCTGCTCGTCGGTGACCGGCGCCTGGAACTGGATGCGCTTGGCGACGTCCGGATCGCCCATGACCTTGCGGTTGAATGCATCCTCGGGCAGCGCCTCGACCGCTTTGGTGTTGGCCGATACCGGCGCGCCGACCTTGGTGACCCATTCGACGTAGAATTTCGGGTCGATCATGTAGTTGATGAAGGCTTCGGCGCCCTCGACATTCTTGGAGCCTGCCGGGATCGAGAAGGCATCGAGCCAGGCGACGGCGCCTTCCTGCGGGATAACCAGCGAGACCGGCAGCTTGAAATGCGTCTTGGCGCGATCGGCCGAGCCGCTCCAGTAGGTGCCGATGTCGATCTGGTTGGAGGCGACCATCTGGTTCCAGTCGTTCTCCGAGCTCCAGAACGTCTTGATCTGCGGCATCAGCGAGGTGAGCTTCGCCTTGACCGCTTCCATGTCCTTGATGTCGTTTATGTTCTGGCCACTGGCGATGGCGCCGAACTGCACCGCCTCGACGGCGTCATCACGGATGATGACGCGGCCCTTATGCGCCGGATCCCACATTTCGGCGATGCTCGTCGGCGGCTTGGGGAACGACTTCTCGTTGATCGCTAAGGCGGTCAGCCCCCACACCCACGGCACGCCATAGACCTTGCCGTCATGGTTGAGCATCGGTGAGCCGGCCTTGTCCTTGCTGATGTCGGCGTAGTTGGCAAGCTTCGAGACGTCGATCGGCTGGATCAGCTTGCCGGCCATCGCCTGATCGTTGAAGGCGGCATTGATCATGACGACGTCGTAAAGGCCGGGATTGGTCCTGAGCTTGGTCAGCATCTCCTGTTCGGAGTTGAAGAAGTCGTTGACCACCTTGTTGCCGGTCGCCTTCTCGAAGGCTGCGATCGCCCATGGCTCGTCGGCGCCGTAACCCTTCCAGTTGAGCACATGCACTTCACCGGCATTGGCGGCAAGCGTGAATGCTGAAGCGAAGACGGCCGTGGCCGTCAAAAAAGCGGTCAGTCTGGGCATGCGCATGTTTCTTTCCTCTCATTGTTTGCCCGGTTGGCGGGCTTGTTAAGTTGTGGCCTCTCGTTCCCGGTCCTGCGCGATCGCCGCTTGAACGCGCCGGGCAAGGAATTCCTGGGTTTCGGCGTCGGTCGGCGCCGACGATCCGCCATGGCGGGTAACGGAAATCGCTGCCGCCGCATTGGCATAGCGCGCTGCCTCGCATGGCGGCATGTCGCGCGACAGGCCGCTGACGAAGGCGCCGATATGAGCATCGCCGGCGCCGTTGGTGTCGACGGCGGCGACCTCGAAACCGGGTATGGCGCGCGTACCGCCATCGGCCAGCCGCACTAGGCAGCCTTGCGCGCCGTCGCGGATGACGACGCCTGCCGCTTTCCGGCAATGGTCGGCGAGCAGCCGGATGGCTGCAGTCTGCGCGTCGCCCGAACCTGCGATCGCGGCCGCCTCGCTGGTGTTGCAGCTCAGCCAGGTCGTGCGCGCCAGCACCCTGTCCAGGATCGGGCGCGGAATCTCGGCTATCACCGGCGTTGGATCGAAGACGAAGGGGACTTCCGCCGGCAGCGCCTCGATCCAGTCGGCGAGCGCGTCGCGGCTGCCGGGATAGCTCAGCGTGTAGCCGGAGGTAAAAACCCAATCACCGGCTTGGACTTGGACGGAAGCCATCATGTCGCGCGTGAGCCGGCTCTCGGCGCCCGGCCAGGAGACGAAGGTGCGCTCGGCGTCGCCGCTGATCATGGCAACGCAATTGCCGCTGTCCATCAACGGCGACGGCGGCGTCAGCGTCGAGATGCCTTCGGCGGCAAAAGCCGCGCGCAGGAAATCGCCGTCCGGCCCGGTACCGAGCTGACCGCCGAACACCACCCTCATGCCGGTGCGCCTCGCCGCGACCATCATGTTGAAGCCGCCACCGGCGACCCGCGCGTAGCTCGACGCGGTCTTTTCCGTGCCGGGCGCCGGCAAGGCGTCGATGCGGTAGACATAGTCCACCACGGCGCTGCCGACATGGACCAGCCGTCCACTCATGCTGCAGCCTCCTTGCCGGAGCGGATCTTTGCCTCGCGTGCCGCGATGAGATCGTCTGCCAGCGCGCGAACCGCGGCGAGATCGATGCCGTGCAATTTGGCAATGCGATCCTGCGGCAGGCGCGACAGGCCGGCAGAGGCACCTGCCATGCTGGCGGCAATGGCGCCGATCGTGTCGGTGTCGCCTCCGAGATTGGCGCTGATGACAGCCGCTCGCCACGGATCGCCTTCGGCGACCTCCAGCACGGCGAACGCCGCCGGAACCGATTCCTGGCTGGCGACGCCGGTGCCGACCAGATCGACGATCAGCCGGATCGCCTCTTTCTCGGCCTTGCCGCGCACAAGGTCCTGCGCCCAGGCGATCCGCGCGGCGATGTCGCCGCCGGTGACCCAATGCCCGAGCGTTGCCCCCAACCGTGCCGCCGTCACGGCGCGCTCGGAAGCCGCGCGCCAGTCGGCGCCCGAGACTCCGCCGCTGACCGCCAAAGCGACCGCGGCGGCCGAAGCTATGGCAATCGAGGTATTGTGCGTGGCCCGGCAGGTTTCCGCGACCTTCGCAACCAGCGTGTCGAGTGGCTCCGGCGGCATCATGATGCCAACTGGCGCGATGCGCATGGCCGCGCCGTTGGTGTCGCCGCCGCTGCCGGCCTCCTCGGGCGGCACGCCGTCATTGATGGCGTCGATGGCGCGCTTGGTCGACGGGCCGAGCAAGTCGTAGCTGCCGCGTGCCTTGACCCCGCGCTCCCAGTCGAGCAGCGCATTGACCCAGCGCGTGTGGTCGAAACGGTCGCCGGACCCGACCAGGATGCGGCCAAGCAGCAGCGCCTGTTCCGTGTCGTCGGTGATCGTGCCGGCTTCAAGGCCCTTCGACACCGGATGATCGTCGACGGGCGCGACGAAGTCGTCGACATGGCCATAGAGTTCGGCGATGCGGCCGGGCGACAGAAGCTGCGTCGGCATGCCCAGCGCGTCGCCAAGCGCGCCGCCGATCAGCGCGCCCATTGCCCGGTCGATCACCCCGGCCGCATCCGTCATCTCAAAACTCCAGATGAAGGGCGAAATGCGCCGGGTTGAGCAGGCTAGTGACGAATTCGATCGGTCGACCATCGGCGGCGCGAGTCAGGCGCCGCGTCCGCAGGAAGGGCGTGCCCGGCGCGCAGTCGAGGATGGCGGCATCGGCGGCGCTCAGCATCTCGATGTCGACCCACTCCTCGCCATGGTCGGGAACGAGCCCTGCTCCGCGCAGCGTCTGGTGCAGCGAGCCTTCGCGCAGGCCGCGCAGCGGCACGTCTTCCAGTTCGGGCGACAGCGGCAGGCGGCTACGCTCGATCGAGATCGCATGGCCGTCATTTGCATTCGTGCGGACGCGATCGACAGCGATGAAAGCTGGATTGTCGACGCCAAGCTTCGCCGCAAGCTCCGCGTCCTCGATGACTTCGAGCCGCAGCGTGCGCGTCTCGGCATTGGCGCCCGCATTGGCAAGCGCGCGCGACCAGCCGACGGCATCATCGACCGGCATGCCGTCAAAGGTGACGAAGGAACCGATGCCGACCCTGGTGGTGATCAGGCCGCGACTCGACAATTCCTCGAGACCTTTTCGGACCGTGTTGCGGCTGACGGAGAAGCGCTGGACGAGTTCGTTCTCGCTCTGCAGACGGTCGCCGAAGCCGAGCACGCCGGAGCGGATTTCGTGCTCCAAAACCGTCGCGATCTGCTCCGGCTTGCCGGTGCCGGGAGTGAGCTGCGTCGCGCGACGGGCCATATCAATACCTGTTCATTGAACCTGTATAATCCTGTTCAATAATGCATTTGAAAGGCGGCGTCAACGGTCGAGTTCGGCGCATGCAGGCGCCGCCGTTGCGGCCAGCCCCCGTCACTATACGGGGAGAAGTGCCCGGCAGGGCGATGAGGGGCGGCGCCGACTTCAGACAGTTGGCTGGCCAGTCAGTCGAAGAAGAATTCCTCGACCCGCTGCTTTGCTTTGCGCAGCACAGGCAGGATCTCGCGCTCCATCGCCTCGACCGAGAACCGGGCCGACTGCGTCGAGACGTTGATGGCGGCGACTACCTGGCCGGTACGGTCGCTGATCGGCACGGCTATCGAACGCAGGCCGAGTTCCAGTTCCTCGTCGACAATGGCGAAGCCATCCGCCCCCGCCTTGTCGATTGCCTTGCCCAGCGCGGCGCGGCTGGTGATCGTCCGAGGCGTCCGCGGCTCGATCTTTGCATCGGCGAGGAAGGTCTTCATCTCATCGGCCGGCAGCCCAGAGAGCAGCACGCGGCCCATCGATGTGCAGTAGGCGGGCAGCCGGGTACCGACGTCGAGCGCCACGCTGAGGATGCGGCGGCCGGGGATGCGCGCGACATAGACGACGTCCTCGCCCGACAGCACCGCGGCGTTACAGGCCTCGTCGAACTGCCCGGCCACCTCGCGCATGATCGGTGCAGCGAAGCTCCACAGCGAGGCACCGCCGAGCCAGGTCCGCGCGATAGTGAGCAGGCGTGGCGACAGCGAAAACAGCCGGCCCGACTGTGTCGCGTAACCCGCGTTCACCAACGTCAGCAGAAAGCGGCGGGCGCCGGCGCGCGTCAGGCCGGTTTCCTCGGCCATCTCGGTCAGCGTCATGCCGGCGGGATAACGCGCGAGGACCTCCATCACCGCAAGCCCGCGCTCCAGCGAGCCGACATGATCGCGCGAACTGGCCTCGCCTTCTAGAGCCGTCTGCATGGCGTTGACTCCCCTTCAGGGTAAGATTAGAAAGTATCACATATCAAACATATGTTCGCAATACGAACTTTTCGATACCGGGAGCCGAAGAATGGTGAAGTTCCTGCCGCTGAAGGAGGCTGTCGCGGAGAACCTGCATGACGGCGATACGGTCGCCTTCGAGGGCTTCACCCATCTGATCCCGACAGCGGCCGCGCATGAGGCCATTCGCCAGGGCTTTCGCGACCTCACTTTGATTCGCATGACGCCGGACCTGATCTACGACCAGATGATCGGCATGGGCATGGCGAGAAAGATCGTCTTCTCCTATGTCGGCAATCCCGGCGTCGGCCTGCTGCGGCGCGCCCGCGACGCCATCGAGAATGGCTTTCCGCGCGCGATCGAGATCGAGGAGCACAGCCACGCCGGCATGGCCAACGCCTATGAGGCGGGTGCCGCCGGCCTGCCCTGCGCGGTCTTTCGCGGTTATCGCGGCGCCGGCCTCGCTTCGGTCAACCCGAACATACGGTCGCTCACCTGCCCGTTCAGCGGCGAAGTGCTCGCCGCCGTTCCATCGATCCGGCCCGACGTCAGCTTCATCCATGCGCAGAAGGCCGACCGCAAAGGCAATGTGCTGGTCGAAGGCATCATCGGCATCCAGAAGGAAGCCGTGCTTGCGGCCAGGCGCGCCGTGGTGACGGTCGAGGAAGTGGTCGACAATTTCGACGACCTCCACCCCAACCTCACCGTTCTGCCGAGTTGGACCATTTCGGCAATATCCGTTGTGCCGGGCGGCTCGCATCCCTCCTACACCCATGGATATTATGCGCGCGATAACGCGGCCTATCTCGAATGGGACGAGATCGCCGCCGACCGTGACCGTTTCCAGGCCTGGATGCAGAAGAACGTCATCGAGAGCAGCGCGGCCGACTTCGCCGCCCGCGTCGAGCATCTGAGGAAAGCGGCATGAGCGATGCTGGAAACCGGGGCTTCACGCCCAACGAGATGATGACGATCGCCGCCAGCCGGGCGCTGAAGAGCGAGGATGTCTGCTTCGTCGGTATCGGCGCGCCGTCTGCCGCCTGCAACGTCGCGCGGCTGACGCATGCGCCCGACATCACGCTGATCTATGAGAGCGGCACCATCGGCACCGCGCCAGACGTGCTGCCGCTGTCGATCGGCGATGGCGAACTGTGCGAGACAGCGGTTACCACCGTCGCTGTGCCGGAGATGTTCCGCTACTGGCTGCAGGGCGGCCGCATCTCCATCGGCTTCCTCGGCGCGGCCCAGCTCGACAGGTTCGGCAATATCAACACCACCGTCATCGGCGACTATGCACACCCGAAAACGCGCCTTCCCGGCGGTGGCGGCGCGCCGGAAATCGCCACCTCTTCAAAAGAGGTCTACATCACCATGGCGCAGTCGAAGCGCGGCATGGTCGAAAAGATCGACTTCTTCACCTCCTTCGGCCATGGCGACGGCGGCGATCACCGCAAGCGTCTCGGCATCGATACGGCCGGCCCGACGCTTTTGATCACCGACCTCGCGATCTGGAAGCCGGATCCGGTCACCAAGGAATTCACCGTCGTGTCGCTGCATCCAGGCGTGACCCGCGAGCAGGTGCAGGCGACCTGTGGCTGGGTGGTAAAATTCGCCGAGGCCCTTGACGAGACGCCGGCGCCGACGGAACTCGAGCTGACGACATTGCGCGATCTTCAGGCCCGCACCAAGGCGGCGCATGAGGGGACCGCCAAGGGGAAAGCTGCATAGATGACCGACGCCTTCATCTGCGACTACATCCGCACGCCGATCGGCCGCTTCGGCGGCGCGCTGTCCTCGGTACGAACGGACGATCTCGGTGCGGTACCCTTGAAGGCCTTGGTCGAGCGCAATGCCGGCGTCGACTGGGCGGCGGTTGAAGATGTCATCTATGGCTGCGCCAACCAGGCCGGCGAGGACAACCGCAACGTCGCCCGCATGGCGCTGCTGCTCGCCGGCCTCCCCCAGGACGTTCCGGGGTCGACCGTCAACCGCCTCTGCGGCTCGGGCATGGATGCCGTCACCATCGCGGCGCGCGCCATCAAGGCCGGCGAGGCCGAGCTGATGATCGCCGGTGGCGTCGAGTCGATGAGCCGCGCGCCCTTCGTCATGCCCAAGGCTGACACCGCCTTCT
>NZ_RZOJ01000197.1:0-10651 GCF_003998845.1 Mesorhizobium sp. M4A.F.Ca.ET.022.05.2.1
GATCTGCTGGCAGCCACCTCACTCGACGAGAAGCACATGCCGTCGCTGGTCGAGGGCACGGCGAAGGCCGGCGCCTTGCGCGCCGAGCTTGCCGCCAAATGGGGCGTTGCAGCAGGCATTCCGATCGCCGGCGGCGCCGGCGACAATGCGGCCTCGGCCTGCGGCATGGGCACGGTCGGCGCCGGCCACGCCTTTGTGTCGCTCGGCACCTCCGGCGTGCTGTTCGCCGCCAACGCCGCCTACCTGCCCAATCCGGCAAGCGCGGTGCACACCTTCTGCCACGCGCTGCCCGACACCTGGCACCAGATGGGCGTTATCCTGTCGGCCACCGATTCGCTCAACTGGCTGTCGGAGATCACCGGCAAAAGCGCCGGCGAATTGACCGCCGAGCTCGGCGATACGCTCAAGGCGCCGACCGGTGTGTCCTTCCTGCCCTATCTCTCAGGCGAGCGCACGCCGTACAATGATTCCGCCATTCGTGGCTCGTTCACCGGCCTGGCGCATGAAACCGGCCGCGCCGTGCTGACGCAGGCCGTGCTCGAAGGCGTCGCCTTTGCCTTCCGCGACAGTCTCGAAGCGCTGAAGACGGCCGGCACGACGCTGACCCGGGTCACGGCGATCGGCGGCGGGTCGCGCTCGCGCTACTGGCTGAAGGCGATTGCCACGGCCTTGCAGGTGCCGGTGGACATCCCGGCCGATGGCGATTTCGGCGCCGCGTTCGGCGCGGCCCGGCTCGGCCTGATCGCCGCGACCGGCGCCGATCCGCTTGCCGTGTGCACCGCGCCGGCGACCGACGCCACGATCGATCCGGACGCCGGGCTTGGCGGGGCCTTCGCCGACGCCTACCAGCGCTACAGGGCGCTTTATCCGGCGATCAGGGCGGCAACCGCGTGAGCGGGCGCGAGGCACCCCCCTCTGCCCTGCCGGGCATCTCCCCCTCAAGGGGGGAGATCAGCAGCGTCGACGGCTATGCCAGTCTTGCAAGGTCAGTGATTGGCGAAGGCGGAAAAGCCAGCCAATCTCCCCCCTTGAGGGGGAGATGGCCGGCAGGCCAGAGGGGGGTGCTTGGCGCCCACCTCAACAGCAAAGCCTCACTGCGCCGGCACCTTGTCCAAAAACCCGGTGACGCTCTTCAGGCGGCCGTTCTCGATGACGGCGATGTCGGTGCCTTCGATGACCGACTCGGTGCCCTCCGGGCCGAGATTCCACGAGAAGCGGATCTGATCGGCAAACCCGTCCGGCTGGCCCTTCAGCGAGAAGCGGAACCCGGCGAAGCGTTGCTGCACGCCGTCGATCAGCGCGGCGATGCCTGCGTGGCCGTCGCCCTGCATGATCGGATCGCGGTAGCTGACGTCGCTGGTGAAGGCCGCTTCGAGCAGAGCCTTGCGGCGGCCCGCATCGCTCTCGTTCCAGGCGGTGATGTAGTTCCGGGCGATCGTGTTGAGGTCGGTCATGGTCTTCATCCTTCGTTGGATCGTTTCGACATGACCCTTTTCGACCAGCGCCGGCATGAAACCAATTACGCCTGAGGTAATGGCGGACAGGAACCTGCGAGAGGAAGGACGATCATGAGCAGCGGATTTTTCGGCGACATCCAGACGATCAAGTACGAGGGACCGGATTCGACCAATCCGCTCGCCTACCGGTTCTACAACCCGGACGAGTTGGTCGCCGGCAAGCGGCTGGAAGACCATCTGCGCTTTGCCGTCGCCTACTGGCATTCCTTCGCCTGGCCCGGCGGCGACCCGTTCGGCGGCCAGACCTTCGATCGTCCCTGGTTCGCCAAGCCCGGCGGCATCGACACGATGGAGCTGGCGAAGCTCAAGGCCGACGTCGCCTTCGAGATGTTCTCGCTGCTCGGCGCGCCCTATTTCTGCTTCCACGACGCCGACGTCCGGCCCGAGGGCAAGGACTTTTCCGAGAGCGCCGCGCGCCTCGACGAGATCGCCGACTATTTTGCCGCCAAGATGAAGAAGACCGGCGTCAAGCTGCTGTGGGGCACGGCGAACCTGTTCTCGCACCGCCGCTTCATGTCCGGCGCGGCCACCAATCCCGATCCGGATGTCTTCGCCTATGCGGCGGCGACGGTGAAGAGCTGCATCGACGTCACCAAGCGCCTGAAGGGCGAGAACTACGTGCTGTGGGGCGGCCGCGAGGGCTACGAGACGCTGCTCAACACCGACCTTGGCCGCGAGCAGGAGCAGGCCGGGCGCTTCCTCAGCCTGGTCGTCGACTACAAGCACAAGATCGGGTTCAAGGGCACCATCCTGATCGAGCCGAAGCCCCAGGAGCCGACGAAGCACCAGTACGATTACGACGTCGCCACCGTCTACGGCTTCCTCAAGCGCTTTGGGCTGGAGAAGGAAGTGAAGCTCAACATCGAGCAGGGCCACGCCATCCTCGCCGGCCATTCCTTCGAGCATGAATTGGCGCTCGCCAATGCCCTCGGCGTCTTCGGTTCGATCGACATGAACCGCAACGACTACCAGTCGGGCTGGGACACCGACCAGTTCCCCAACAACGTGCCGGAAATGGCGCTCGCCTACTACCAGGTCCTGCAGGGCGGCGGCTTCAAGACCGGCGGCACCAACTTCGATGCCAAGCTGCGGCGCCAGTCGCTCGACCCGCAGGACCTGCTGATCGGCCATATCGGCGGCATGGATGCCTGCGCGCGCGGCCTCAAGGCGGCGGCCAGGATGATCGAGGACAAGGCGCTGTCGGCCCCGCTGGCCGAGCGCTATGCCGGCTGGAACACCGCCGAAGGCAAGGCGATGCTGTCGGGCAAGCGCACGCTGGAGGAGATCGCCGAGCGGGTGGTCAAGAAGAAGATCGAGCCGCAGCCGCGCTCCGGCCGCCAGGAGCTGCTGGAAAACATCGTCAACCGCTATGTGTGAGGCAGGGCGCCGGCCCTAACTCAAGCAGCCGCTAAGATAAAACGGCTTTGCGCGGGGCTGAAACCGACGACAAGGTTTTGCCCCGCGCCGCCCCTCAATAGCCTCTCTCTTGCCTTCAAACAGCCGTCACGGATTTCCTATAGTGTCGGCTCGTGGCGGGAATCAGGAAGAAGGAGGCGAAACGATATGCAGCACGAACGCGAAATCGACGCCCTGCTCTCATCTGGCGAGGCTGGCTCGATCATCGACCGGCTGATGGAATTGCCGCACGGCAAGGCCGGTTCACGCGGCGCGACCGAATGGGATCGCGCGGTCGCCAGCCGCTTCGAGACCCATATTGCAAGGCAGATGCGCTCCGAGATCGACAGCGCCAGCACCCGGCAGACCGCCGCGTAGCCTATCCCCGGCGGAGCCTCACCGGCGCTTCGCCGAAAGCCCTCGAAAATGCCCTGGAAAATGCCGCCGCGGAGGAGAATCCCGTCCGCCCGGCAATGTCGGCCATGGCGATCCGCGTGTCGACCACCAGGCGCCGGGCGGCGCTGAGGCGCAGCCGCAGATAATAGGCGCCGGGCGTCTCGCCGATCGACTTGCGGAAGATGCTTTCCAGCGTCCGCGCCGTCACGCCGGCGCGCTTGGCCACGGCGTCGATGGTCAGCGGCTGGTCGACATGCGATTCCATCAGCCGGATCGCCTGCGCCAGCCTTGGGTCGTAGCCGTCGAGCCGCCCGAGCGAGACCAGCGGCTGCGCATCGGTCGCGGCGCGCGCCTGGTCGTAGATGAACACGCTCGCCACATCGAGCGCCACGGCCATGCCGAGCCTGGTCCGCACCAGATGCAGCATCAGATCGAAGGTCGGCGAGGCGCCGCCGGACGTGAAGACAGGCCCGTCGATGACATAGCGGTCCGGACGCACGTCGACGCCCGGGAAGGCGGCGGAAAAATCCTCCATGTCCTCCCAATGCGTGGTGGCGCTTCGCCCTTCGAGCAGACCGGCCCGCGCCACCAGCCAGGTGCCGGCCTCGACGCCGCCGCAGGCGCGGGCCGCACGTGCCGCCCTGCGCAACCCCGCAAGCAGCGCCGCCGTGGCATAATTCTGCGTGCCGAAGCCGGCGACGACGACCAACACATCGGTCGGCTCGGCGGCATCGAAGCGGCCGCTGACCGCCACCGGCAGGCCACATGTCGTAACCGGCGCCTCACCCGTCACCGAGACCAGCTTGAAGTCGAACAGCGTGTCGCCCGAGATGCGGTTGGCGGCGCGCAGCGGGTCGACGGCCGAGGCCACGCACATGATCGACGAGCCGGAGAACACCAGGAGCGTCACCTTGAGCGTTTCGTGTTCGGCGCGAAAGATCGTCGGCTTTTCGCTTTTAGTCATGTCAGCTTCGTAAAGCGCAAAACAGTTTCCGGCAAGTCGGTCATTGTTGGGTCTGTCTTGATTGGGAGGAAGTCCAATGCCGCTCGCAATGAACCGTGAGGTCTTCATTACCTGTGCCGTGACCGGGTCCGGCGGCTCGCAGGACCGCAGTCCGCATGTGCCGCGCTCCCCCAAGCAGATCGCCGATTCGGCGATCGACGCCGCCAAGGCGGGTGCGGCGATCGTCCACTGCCATGTCCGCGATCCCGAGACCGGCAAGCCCAGGCGCGACATCCATCTCTATCGCGAGGTGACCGAGCGCATCCGCGAGGCCAATGTCGACGTGGTGCTCAACCTCACCGCCGGCATGGGCGGCGACATGGTGTTCGGCTCGCCGGAGGCGCCGCTGCCGCTGAAAGAGAAGGGCACCGACATGGGCGGCGCCACCAACCGCATGGAACATGTGCGCCAGTGCCTGCCGGAGATCTGCACGCTGGATTGCGGCACGATGAACTTCGCCGAGGCAGACTATGTGATGACCAACACGCCCGGCATGCTGCGCGCCATGGGCGGCATGATGACGGCGCTTGGCGTCAAGCCCGAGATCGAGGCCTTCGACACCGGCCATCTGTGGTTCGCCAAGCAGCTGGTCGAGGAGCAGGTGCTGAAGCCGGACGCGCTGGTGCAGCTGTGCATGGGTGTGCCGTGGGGCGCGCCGGATGACCTCAATACCTTCATGGCCATGGTCAACAACGTGCCGTCGACCTGGAACTGGTCGGCCTTCTCGATCGGCCGCAACCAGATGGCCTATGCGGCGGCCGCGGTGCTCGCCGGGGGCAATGTCCGCGTCGGTCTTGAGGACAATCTTTGGCTGGACAAGGGCGTGCTGGCGACCAACGCGCAGCTCGTCGATCGTGCCGCCAGCATCGTCACCAATCTCGGCGCCAGGATCCTCGGGCCGGAGGAAGTGCGCAAGAAGCTCAACCTCACCAAGCGGGCGCCGATCGCAGCATAAGGCGGGGGCTGACCATGGCGACCGTCAAATTCACCGCGATGAAGGATGGCGACAGGGAAGACTACGAATTCCTGACCGCCCATGAGGTCGACTACGCTGCGAAAACCGGCGAGCGGCTGCTCGACGCGCTGGTGCAGCTTGACGAGGGCCTCTCCGGCTACAAGATCACCCGGCTCGGCCATTCGCTGCAGGCGGCGACGCGGGCCTGGCGCGATGGCGCCGACACTGACTGGATCGCCTGCGCGTTGCTGCACGACATCGGCGATATCTACGCGCCCTACAATCACGACGAATACGCGGCCGCGATCCTGAAGCCCTTCGTGCGCGAACAGTGCACCTGGGTGGTGGAGAAGCACGGCGATTTCCAGCGCCTCTATTACGCGCATCATCTTGGCGGCAACCGCCACGCCCGTGACCGCTTCGCCGGCCATCCCTATTTCGACGACTGCGACCGGTTCTGCGAGCGCTGGGACCAGTCGAGCTTCGACCCCGATTACGACACGCTGCCGATCGAGTTCTTCCGGCCCTTCGTGCTCGAAGTCTTCGCCCGCAAGGCCTACGACCCGGCCGTGATCCGCGCCGGCGAGCGTGTGCCGCTTACCGATCCCGAAACCGCCAAGACCAGAACCGGAGCTTCCGCATGAGCATCATCAACAAGGCAGCCGCCATAGGCGGCGGCGTCATCGGCGCCGGCTGGGTGGCGCGGCTTCTGCTCAATGGCATCGATGTGTCGATTTTCGATCCCGATCCCGAAGCTTCGCGCAAAGTGGGCGAGGTGATGAAGGGCGCCCGCCGCGCCTATAAGCAGATGCTGCCCGGCGGCCTGCCCAAGGAAGGCAAGCTGACCTTCGCCAAGACCATCGCCGAGGCGGTCGCCGACGCAGATTTCATCCAGGAAAGCGTGCCGGAGCGACTCGACCTCAAGCACAGGGTGCTGGCCGAGATCGACGCCCATGCGCCGGCCAATGCCATCGTCGGCTCGTCGACCTCCGGCATCAAGCCGACCGACATGCAGGTGGCCATGAAGAAGCACCCGGAGCGGCTGGTCGTCGGCCATCCGTTCAACCCGGTCTATCTCCTGCCGCTGGTCGAGATCGTCGGCGGCGAGCAGACCTTCCCGGAGGCGATCGAGGTCGCCAAGGAACTCTATGCCTCGATCGGCATGAAACCGGTCGTGGTGCGCAAGGAGATCGAGGCCTTCGTCGGCGACCGCCTGCTCGAAGCCGCCTGGCGCGAGGCGCTGTGGCTGGTCAAGGACGGCATCTGCACCGTCGAGGAACTAGACGACATCATGCGCTATTCCTTCGGCCTGCGCTGGGCGCAGATGGGCATGTTCCAGGTCTACCGCGTCGCCGGCGGCGAGGCCGGCATGCGGCACTTCATGGCACAGTTCGGCCCGTGCCTGAAATGGCCGTGGACCAAGCTGATGGACGTGCCGGAGTTCAACGACGAGCTGGTCGACCTCATCGCCACCCAGTCGGACGAGCAGGCGCATGGCCTGTCGATCCGCGAGCTGGAAAAGATCCGCGACGACAATCTGGTCGCCATCATGGAAGCGCTGTCGAAGCAGAACAAGGGCAAGGGCTGGGGCGCCGGCGCGCTGCACAAGGACTATACCAGGCAGCTCGCCAAGCTGGCGGCGAAGAAGCCGGTCTCCAAGGCGGCCGAGAAGGCCAAGGCTGCCAAGCCGGTGAAGAAGGCCGTGAAGCCGGCAAAGGCCGAAAAGTCGAAGAAGAGCAAGAAGAAGGGCTGAGGCGATGGATTTCGGTCTTTCCGAGGAACAAAAGCTCATCGTCGAGACGACGCGCGCCTTCGTCGAGAACGAGCTTTATCCGCATGAGCGCGAGGTGGAGCGCACCGGCGTGCTGCGCCGCGAGCTGATCGACGAGCTGAAGGCCAAGGCGATCGAGGCCGGGCTCTACGCCGCCAACATGCCGGCCGATGTCGGCGGCGCCGGCCTCGATACGGTGAGTTGGCTGCTCTACGAGAAGGAGCTCGGCCGCGCCAACTACGCGCTGCACTGGACCTGCGTAGCGCGTCCTTCCAACATCCTGCTCGCCGGCACGCCGGAGCAGCGCGAGAAATATCTCTTCCCCTGCATCCGCGGCGAGAAGTGGGACTGCCTGGCAATGACCGAGCCCGGCGCCGGCTCCGACCTGCGCGGCATGAAGGCCACCGCCGTGCAGGATGGCGACGACTGGGTGCTGAACGGCACCAAACACTTCATCAGCCATGCCGACATCGCCGACTTTGCGATTTGTTTCATGGCTTCAGGCGAAGAGGATTCGCCGCGCGGCAAACGCAAGAAGATCACCGCCTTCTTCGTCGACAAGGGCACCAGGGGCTTTGCCGTGCGCGACGGCTACCGCAACGTCTCGCATCGCGGCTACACCAACGCCATCCTCGAATTCGATGATTGCCGGCTGCCGGCGAGCCAGGTCCTGGGCGAGGTGCACAAGGGTTTCGAGGTTGCCAATTCCTGGCTCGGCGCCACTCGCCTGCAGGTCGGCGCCACCTGCCTCGGCCGCGCCGAGCGTGCGCTTGGCCACGCCATCGAGTACGCCGCCCAGCGCCAGCAGTTCGGCCAGCAGATCGGCAAGTTCCAGGGCGTGTCGTTCAAGCTCGCCGACATGGCGACGGAGTTGAAAGCCGCCGACCTGATGGTGTTCGAAGCCGGCTGGAAGTACGATCAGGGCACCGTCACCGACCAGGACATGGCCATGGCCAAGCTGAAGGCTACAGAGATGCTGGCTTTCGTCGCCGACGAGGCGATCCAAATCCATGGCGGCATGGGGCTGATGGACGATCTGCCGCTGGAGCGCATCTGGCGCGACGCCCGCGTCGAGCGCATCTGGGAAGGCACTTCGGAGATTCAGCGACATATTATTTCGCGGGCGCTGCTGCGTCCGTTTGGGGCTTAGAGCATGATGCCCAAAGCCGGGATC
This sequence comes from Mesorhizobium sp. M4A.F.Ca.ET.022.05.2.1, assembly GCF_003998845.1. NCBI lineage: Bacteria > Pseudomonadati > Pseudomonadota > Alphaproteobacteria > Hyphomicrobiales > Phyllobacteriaceae > Mesorhizobium > Mesorhizobium sp. M4A.F.Ca.ET.022.05.2.1. The sequence continues at coordinate 8,212 of NZ_RZOJ01000197.1, forward strand.
CGGCTTTTGGAGAAGATCATGTTCAAACGAAAAGATGGCCATGCATAAACTCGAACGTCTCCTGCGCCCGAAATCGATCGCCGTGTTTGGCGGCGCGCAGGCCGCCGCCGTCGTCGCGCAATCGATCAAGATGGGCTTTGCCGGCGAAATCTGGCCGGTGCACCCGACCAAGGACGAGGTTGCCGGCCGCAAGGCCTACCGCTCCGTCGCCGAATTGCCCGGCGCGCCCGATGCCGCTTTCGTCGGCGTCAACCGGCATCTTTCCATCGAGGTGGTCAAGGCTCTGGCAGAGCGCGGCGCCGGCGGCGCCGTCTGCTTCGCCGCTGGCTTCCTCGAGACCGAAGCCTATGACGAGGACGGCGAGCGGCTGCAGGCTGAATTGGTTACGGCCGCCGGCCAGATGCCGATCATCGGCCCCAACTGCTACGGCCTCATCAACTATGCCGACGGCGCGCTGCTCTGGCCCGACCAGCATGGCGGCATCAGGCTGCCCGACAGCGGCAAGGGCGTCGCCATCATCACCCAGTCGTCCAACATCGCCATCAACATGACGATGCAGAAGCGCGGCCTGCCGATCGCCTTCCTGATGACCGCCGGCAATCAGGCGCAGACCGGCCTCTCGGAAATGGCCCTCGGCCTGATCGAGGATGAGCGCGTCACCTCGCTCGGCCTGCACATCGAGGCCTTCGATTCGGTCGCCGGTTTCGAGCGGCTTGCGGCCAGGGCGCGCGAGCTGAGGAAGCCGATCATCGCCATGAAGGTCGGCCGCTCGGAACAGGCGCGGCAGGCGACGGTGTCGCACACCGCCTCGCTGGCCGGCTCGGACGCCGCTTCCGGCGCCTTCCTGAGGCGGCTCGGCATCGCCCGCGTCGATTCCATTCCAGCCTTCATCGAGGCGCTGAAGCTGCTGCACATCACCGGGCCGCTGCCCGGCTACAAGCTGTCGTCGATGAGCTGCTCGGGCGGCGAGGCCTCGGTGATGGCCGACAGCGCGGAGGGGCGCTGGGTGCATTTCCCGCCTCTGACCGACAAGCATCGCGTCCATGTCAAGTCGACGCTGGGGCCGCTGGTCGCGGTCGCCAATCCGCTCGACTACCACACCTTCATCTGGAACAACGAGCCGGCTATGACGGCCACCTTCACCGCGATGGTGTCGGGCGGCTTCGACCTCAACATGCTGGTGCTCGACTTCCCGCGTCCCGACCGCTGCTCCGACACCGACTGGTGGGCGACGCTGCGCGCTTTCGAGGCGGCGCTGAAGACCAACAGCGCGCAAGGCGCGATCGTGTCCTCACTGCCGGAAAACCTGCCGGAGGAATATACCGCCGGGCTGATGGCGCGCGGCATGGTGCCGTTGTTCGGCATCTCGGAAGCCATGGATGCCGCTCAGGCGGCCGCCTTCATCGGCTGGGCCTGGCGCGAGCCCGAGGCACAGCCGGTCGACACCAGCGCCGCGGGCGCGGCCGACGCCGGCCATGTTACGCCCGACGAGGCCGAGGCCAAGGCGCGGCTGATCAAGGCCGGGCTACCGGTGCCGAAGGGCGAGCGCGCCGCCAATGCGGTTGAGGCGGTGATTTCGTCGATGGCGCTAGGCTTCCCGGTGGCGCTGAAGGCGCTGGGCGTCACCCACAAGTCGGAAGTCGGCGCGGTGATCCTCAACCTCAAGGATGCCGAATCCGTGAGCACCGCCGCGCATGACCTCCTGCCGCTCGGCACCGGCCTCTATGCCGAGCGCATGGTGCGCGACGGCGTCGCCGAGCTGATCGTCGGCTTCACCCGCGACCCGATGTTCGGCGCGGTGATGACGCTCGGCACCGGCGGCGTGCTGGTCGAGCTCCTGCGCGACAGCGTCACTTTGATGCTGCCGGCGACCCGCGACGATATCGAGGCGGCATTGCGTGGACTGAAGCTCTACCCACTGCTCGAAGGCTATCGCGGCCGGCCCAAGGCCGATGTCCAGGCGGCCATCGACGCCATCGCCGGCATCGCCGGCTTTGTGCAGCAGAATGCCGGCGAGATCGAGGAGCTCGACATCAATCCGCTGATCGTCTGCGCCGAAGGCAAGGGCGCCTGGATCGCCGACGCGCTGCTGGTGCTTGGAGAGAAGAAGAATGCCTGACGTCATTTCGACCCGCCGCGAGGGCACGATCCTCGAAGTCACGCTTGACCGGCCGAAGGCCAATGCCATCGACCTGAAGACGTCGCGGCTGATGGGCGAGACGTTCAAGGCGTTCCGCGACGATCCCGACCTGCGTGTCGCCATCGTCAGGACCGCCGGCGACAAGTTCTTCTGCGCCGGCTGGGACCTCAAGGCGGCGGCCGGCGGTGACGCGGTCGACGGCGATTACGGCGTCGGCGGCTTCGCCGGCCTGCAGGAATTGCGCGACCTCAACAAGCCGGTCATCGCTTGCGTCAACGGCATGGCGGTCGGCGGCGGCTT
>NZ_RZOJ01000198.1:0-10585 GCF_003998845.1 Mesorhizobium sp. M4A.F.Ca.ET.022.05.2.1
CGGCAGCACTTCGGTTGCGTCGCCAACAGCGAGAATTCGTCCATTTGCGACGGCCATCGCAGAAGCCGCCGGCTTGGCCGGGTCCATGGTCAGAATCTTTGCGTTCGTGACCACTATGTCCGCTTGCATCAATGACGCTCCCCCAGCCTGCCCAACTTCCCTTCCGGTTAGGGCAGCAATTGGCTACATTTTTTGAATACTTTGTTGTATACACTATGCGCTTGTGAATGCGTGAGTCAACCGGTACCTATTTGTCGCGTTGACGCCAGCCGGTGTTAGGAGCCCCGATGAACGACGTTGCCCGCGGACATTTGCGTCAGTCGACCTACGAATCGATCAAAGCGATGATCGTGACCGGGCAGCTGTCACCGGGCAGACGAATTACGGAACTCGAGCTCGTCGAACAGCTTCAGGTCAGCCGGACGCCGGTGCGCGAGGCACTTAATCGATTGGAGCGTGACGGGCTTGTGGTCGAACGTCCCCGCACGGGATTTGCGGTGGTTCAATTTGACGAAACGATGCTCCGGAACGTGTTCGATATCCGGGCAGAGCTGGACGCCTATGCGACGACCTTGGCGATCGCCCGTATCACCCTCGATGAAGTGGAACTGCTGCGCGGCTTGGTCGCGGATTGCGAGCGCCTGGCGCAAATCGACCCATCTCCCCGTGCCCGGCTGGAGGAGATGCAGACCGGCATGGAAATCCATCGCGCAATCGCGCGATTTAGCGCCAACGTCATGCTCGCGGAAATGCTGAACGGACTTTTGGACAAGTGCCAAGTCTATGTGTGGATGGAATTGACCCAGCTGAACGACTGGAAGGCGGCGCGTGACGACCATCATATGATTGTTGAAGCGATCGCTGCCGGGGACGCCGACACAGCCTGCCGCGAATCCCGCCGTCATATCCGGCAATCGAGGGATGGCATCCTGGACCTCATGCTCAGACAGCGTGATCTGCGTGACCTGTATCTATCCCGAAACGAGGAGTCGCAGGCCCGACCGGGTCTGGCTGTTTGAGTATCAGGCTCCCCATGCGACAAAGGCTTTTTGACGACGACAATAGCCCCTGGAACGACTGAAACAGGCGCAAAAGCTCGAAGCTTCCGGTTCAGGGCAGGGCGTTGCCCTTGGACAGACGTTTGGCGGACCTTGCGGGGAGGCGTCCGCTCTGATTCCCTGCCTTTGGTGGGGGTCGCCTGATTCGTGTGCTCGTTGCTCCGGTTCCGCTTGATAGTGCGGCGGGGCAGCAGGTGATTTCGCTAGAAAGATGAAAAATGACCGCCAAGCCGGAAATCCTGGAGATGAGGCCTAAGATCACCGTTGTCGGCGTCGGCGGCGCCGGCGGAAACGCCGTCAACAACATGATCTCCGAAGGCTTGCAGGGCGTCGAGTTCGTCGTCGCCAATACTGATGCCCAGGCGCTCACGATGTCGAAGTCGTCGCGGCTGATCCAGTTGGGCGCGCATGTGACAGAAGGTTTGGGGGCCGGATCTTTGCCACAGGTCGGCAGCGCGGCCGCGGAGGAATCCATAGACGAGATCATGGATCATCTCGCGGGAACGCATATGTGTTTCATCACGGCGGGCATGGGGGGTGGCACCGGGACAGGCGCGGCGCCGGTTATTGCGCGTGCCGCACGCGATGCCGGCATCTTGACGGTGGCGGTCGTTACCAAGCCTTTCGTGTTCGAGGGCAAGCGCAGGACCCAGGCCGCGGAGGAAGGCATAGAACGCCTTCGCGAGTGCGCCGATACGGTGATCGTCATCCCGAACCAGAACCTCTTCAGGGTCGCCGACGCCAGGACCACGTTTGCCGACGCCTTTGCCATGGCAGACCGTGTTCTCTACGCGGGTGTCGGATGCATCACGGATCTCATCGTGAAAGAAGGCCTGATCAATCTCGATTTCGCCGATGTGAAGTCAGTGATGCGGGACATGGGCCGGGCGATGATGGGAACCGGCGAGGCTTCTGGCGAGGGCCGTGCAAGGACTGCGGCCGAGGCTGCGATCGCCAATCCGCTGCTCGATGAGGCTTCCATGACAGGCGCCAGAGGCCTGCTCGTGTCGATCTGCGGCGGCACGGACATGACGCTGTTCGAGGTCGATGAGGCTGCGACACGGATACGGGAAGAGGTCGACGCCGACGCCGACATTATCGTGGGCGCCATCTTCGACCAGGCATTGGCCGGGAAGTTCCGGGTATCGGTCGTCGCAACGGGCCTGCGCAAGATCATGGACATTGCACAGCCCGAGCAAAGGACCGCTTGAAGCGCTCGGCCTGTCCAACGGCGACGCACTTGCCGCACTGTCGCTCAACCTTTGACCGAATCCAGCCGCAAACCCGGCGTGCCAGACCGACCAGCCGATCATTCCTGCTCGACTATCGTCGCGTCCTGGAGGCGATGAGCATCGCGCGGATGTTCGCGGCGAGGCGGCCGCAGCACGTTGCCGACCGCACCATCGACAAGCCGGCTCAGATCATTGCGGAACCTCCGCCTCTAGGGTAATTTAGAAACTGATTGGATGAGGAATGCGCCCGCATTCGCCTTGGCGCCTCTCTCAGTTCCTGTATCGGCAGATTGTGAACTCTTTAACAGACCCTGACACCGCAAGCTGCGTTCTTGTGGTCGACAGGTCATAGCAGTTAAGGATTTGCCATGCTGCGATGCTGCGCGTTCATTGCAGCCTTGATCATCGTGAGCCTCGCGACGTTCGACGCTCACGCCGATCGAAGGGTTGCCCTTGTGATCGGCAATTCCGAATATCGTGAAATCCCGGCGCTCAAGAACCCGGACAAGGATGCCGCGGATGTGTCGAACACGTTTCGGCTTGCCGGCTTCGACGTGTTCGTCGCCAAGGATCTCACCAAGCTCGAATTCGAGAAGCAGTTTCGCAGCTATCTGGCCGCCGCCGACGGCGCCGACCTGGCTGTCGTCTACTATTCCGGCCACGGCTTCCAGATCGGCGGCGAGAATTTCCTGATCCCGGTCGACGCCTCGCTGAAGAGGGCGGCCGACATCGAGGTCCAGGCGATCAAGCTCAACGATGTGTTGGAGCAACTGCGCTCGAAATCGAAGATCCAGGTGATCATCCTCGACGCCTGCCGCAACAACCCGTTCCCGCGCAAGGACTACTGGCTGCGGGATCAACTGATCACCGCCGGCAATGCCGGCCTCGCGCAGGTCAAGAGCTCGCTGAACACGCTGATCGCCTTCGCCACCGAACCGGGCTCGGTCGCCTATGACGGAACCGGTGACCTTAGTCCCTTCTCATCGGCATTTTCGCGCCGCGCGCTGGCGCCTAACCAGGAGATCCGCGCCGTGATGGCCGCGGTGCGCCGCGACGTCGTCCAGGCGACCGACGGCAAGCAGGTTCCCTGGGAAAACTCCTCGCTGATCGACGAGGTCGTGCTGATGCGCCGCGCCACCCGGCCCTCGCTGCCGCCGGTGCTGGAGAAGGTCGTGTTGTCGGGGGTCGGCCCGGTCGATCTCGGCCTGCCGCAGCCGGTCGATGTCGACGGCGGAACCGTCACCGTCAGCATCGAGAGACCGCCGGCTCTCGGCCGCCTGACGCTGGACGGCAAGCCTGTCGAGGTCGGCCAGCCGATCCAGGGCAAGGACCTGCCGCGCCTGAAGATGGATGTCCCCAAGGGCGCCGCCGCGCAGGACGAGGTGGATATGCTGGCCTACGCCACGCATGACGACTGGGGCGGCCAAAGCCAGGGCATACTGGTGTTTCGCGTCAAGAGCGGCGAGGGAGCCGATGGTCAGCAGATCATGGCCTCGCTGGAGGCCGAGCAGAAGCAGCAGATCCTGGAGCGCGGCATCCAAATCACCGGCGCCGCAGAGGCGATCGAAAATCGTGACATCGGTGTTCCGGTGGGCGTCGGCCCGGTTGCGCTGAACCTGGATCTGCCGACGAAGGACCCCGCCGTCAGCCTGAAAGTCGCGAGCTATCCGGCAACGGGAACGCTATCCCTGCCTGACCGAACACTGACGCCCGACTCAAGCCTAAGGGCCGACGAGGTCGAGCACCTGCGGTACGAACCGCAGATCGGCACCGTCAAGCCGCTCATAGTCGGCCTCGAAATCCGGGCCGACGACAATTCATCCAAGCCCGCCAGCATGAAACTCTCGCCAAGCGTCGATCCATGCGACACGGCCGCCGGCGAACCGCTCGACCTGCAAGGCGTGGTCCCCGGCCTGTTGCCGAACGAGATCGGCGCCGGCGCGGTGGACGCCTGCGAGACGGCTGTGAAGGCTTATCCGGATGTACCCCGCTTCCGCTATGAACTCGGACGCGCTCTGCTTGCCGTGGGCAAGGTCGAGGATGCCAGGACAGCCATCGAGGAGGCCGCGAAAAGGGGGCATGTCCGCGCCGTCTTCGAACTCGGCTACCTGCATGCGACCGGAACCGGAACCGCTCAGGACCGCACGCAGGCCAATGCCCTCTACAAGGCTGCGTCGGACAAGGGCGATCCCTACGGCATGACGTCCTGGGGGCGCGCGCTGTTCAACGGCTACGGCGTCAGGCCCGACACTGCAAAGGGGTTGGACCTGCTGCTCAAGGCCGCGGCGATGGGGCACACCTATGCCATGAACGATCTCGCCGCGATCTTCACGGAGGGCCGCAACGGCGTGACCGCCGACCCGGATCGCGCGGTTGCCTTCCTTCAGGCCGGCGTGCAGCGGCAGGACATGTATTCGATGAACCTGCTCGGCCGGAACTATCTTAGCGGCCAGGGCGTGGACAAGGATCCGAAGATGGCGCTGACGCTGTTTCAACGGGCCATCGATCTCGGCCAGCCCTACGCTCCAGCCAGCCTTGGGCGCATGTACCGGGACGGCTCCGGCGTGGAGCGGGACCTCGCCGAGGCACAAAGACTGTTCGAGCTGGGGACCATGCGCGGCGATCAGTCCGGCGCCTACGATCGCGCGGCTCTCGAAATGCAGAAGGGCGACAAGGCCGATCAGGCCGTCGCCGCGCGTTTCCTCGCTTTCGCGGCCGCGCTCGACCTTCGCAAGGAGCTGCCGGAGGCCAGGAAGACGCTGGCAAAATTCGCAGCGAAGCCGAAAACGGCGGCGCTGGAGCAGTTGCAACAGGAACTCAAGTCGAAGGTCGCCGTGACCGGCTCGCTGGACACTCAGCTGATCAACGCGGCCAGAGGGGTGTGGGAAGAAGCCAATCCGCGCAGGGACCTTTTCTGATCAACCGGGAGGCAATGGTGGGCAGGACATTGAAGCAGGCAATCACCGCAACAACGCTGTTCGGCTTCATGGTGGCGCTCATGGGCTGCACGTCCCTGATGCCCAAGGCCGAGCCGACACCGGTGGCGGCGAAGCCGCAGCAGAAGGTGGTCCGCACGACCCCTCAGACCACGGTCGTCAAACAGAAAAAGGTGACCGCCAAAAAAGTGGTAAAGCCGGTTGAGGAAACCACTGTGACCGCGCCTGTTGTTCCCACTATGGGAGGCGGTGGGAGCGGCGGAGGCAATAGCGGCGGCGGCTGGGGAGGATGACCAAGCATCCAGGGCAGCCGGCTGCGATGACCGTGCGGTGCGCCACTGACTTCAGCACCGCCTTCACAAAGGCCTAGGCATCCGCCGATTGGCGCAGCGCCTCGATCTCCGCCGTCTGGATGCCCATTTCGACGAAGGCTGAAAGCACGGAAAAGCGATCGGCGAGCGCGACACGTGCCAGCCCCGCCAGGATTCCGGCATTGACCGCATGGGCGGCGGAGAACGGACGCATCACAGGCACCGCCGCCTCATCCGCGGCCAAACCGTCGTCGCGCCATATCACCGCCAGGGCAATCCAGGCGGCCGGCGTTGTCGGCGGCATCGCCACGGCCCTGCTTAGTACCGCATGATGCCTGGGATTGTCCGGCTCGCTGACCCAGTCGCCGACAAGCATGAGCAGCTCCAGGTCCTGCCCGTCGAGCAGGTCGCGCAGGTGGCTCAGGCATTCATGAGCCCACCAGACCGCGGCCCGTTCGGCGAGCAGATAGGCACAGAACGTGATTGCTTCCTCGGGCACCGGCCCGGCGAGCAGGGCTCGGCAGAACTCGATCGAGGCCTGTTCGGTCGGAAGAGCGCTCATGTCCCCGGCAACAGCGGGACAAGCCGTGAAAAGATCCCGTGCCGTTTTGTATCGGAGCTCATTGGCCATGGCCACCAGCCTTCCCAGGGGAACACGAGCCACTCAAGCGCCCGGCGAGGCGCGGGTCAAGTCTTGCTCGACCGGCAGGCGGCCATCGCCGGCGAGGCCGGATATTTTCGATGTGGTCGACAGACAATCGCTTCGGAATTTGATATGATCCGCGGCCGGCGAAATCGGATGCTCAAACGGGAGTAACGGTTATGCGAATGGGCAGTTCAGCCTTTGTGTTGGCGGTCGTGCTTGTGTCTGGCCAGGCTTTTGCCGATCCGCTTCAGAAATCGGAAGACATCGTGAAATTTTTTGCCGGAGCGGGCAATCTCGGCGCTTCGCGCGGGATTTGCGTCGGCACCGAGGACGAGTGCAAGAGCAAGGCCGAGGCGAAGGACGCGCCGGCCAAGAAAACCGGCCTCGACATGATGATCAATTTCGGGCTCGATTCAGCCCAGCTCGACACGACCGCGCGCACCGAGCTCGACGAGTTCGCCAAGGCGTTGAAGGACCAACGGCTGAGCTCTTTCAGCTTCGTCGTTGAAGGTCACACCGACGCCTCCGGCTCGTCCCGCTACAATCAGGAACTGTCACAAAGGAGAGCGCAATCGGTGGCCGCCTTCCTGACGGCCAATGGCGTTGCCGCCACCAGGCTCGAAGCGATCGGCCTGGGCAAGACGCATCCGCGCAGCGCCAACCCGTACGATCCGGTCAACCGCCGGGTCGAAATGCGGATCAGGACGGAGTAGCACCCCTCATTTGCGTCGGCAGGCGCCCTTTGCGGCAGGCCCGGGTTCCGGCCGTCACTTGTTGAGCACGCCGCCCACAGCCACACCGGTGCCGAAGATCAGCGCCTTGGTCAGGAAGTCGTTGTTGTTGTCCTGGGGCGGCGGGGGTTCCTCCCGGCCGACCAGGGTGTCGCGGTTGCGCTTCTTCTGAACGACCTGCTGTTGCTTCTTGCGCTGCTTCTGCACCACCGGCTTCGGTGCGCGGGCCTTCTGCACCACCTGTTTCTTCGGCGTCGTCGCGCGGGCCTGGTCGGCGGCGTGCCTGGCGCGCACCGCCTCCATCATCGGGTCCGTCTGGACCACCAGGAAGGCCAGTTGCTCGCGCGTCAGGAAGCCGGTCGGCGGCAGGCCGTTCTCCTCTTGCCAGTCGCCGATCGCCTGGCGGGTCTTGGGCCCCATGTTGCCGTCGACGCTGCCAAGTTCGTTGCCGAGGGCCTCGATGCGCAACTGCAGATCGATGCGCCCCTCGCGATCGAGACCGATGGCGCTTTCCGTCAGTTCGCTGCCCAGCGCCTGCTTCATTTCGTCGGAAATGCCGACCGACGTGCGCACGGCGGAGCCGGAATTGGCGTTCGCCTCGTCCGTATCGAGGGCCGCGACCTGCTTGTCTTCGGCTTTCGGGTCCTGCAACTCGTCGATGTTCAGCTTCGCCACCGTGGCGAAGCGGCCATTCGGGAACTGTTCGAGATAGGCCTCGTAGAACGGAATGGAATTCTTCTTCGAGGCCTCGTCCCACAGACGCTGCTCGACTTCCCATGACGGAGGTTCGCCGACCACCAGGGCGGGGGTCGAAGTGGCCGCGGCGCCGGGTGTCTCGGCTGCGGGTTTTGCCGCGGGCGTCGCCTCGACAGGTTTTCCCATGAAGACCTCGCGCCCCAGCGAGGCATTGTGCCACGGCCGCTGCCGGCCTTGCGTGGTCTCGGTCACCTCGCCGCGCACGCGCGTCAGCGCGCTCTGGATCTCGACGCCCGGCTCGGTCAGGTGCCTGGCGAGGGCGGTCGAATAAGGACTGTTGACGCCGTTGCCATCGAAAGCGATGGCGCCGGGATCGGTTGCGTAGGCAATCAGGATGCCGCCGGTGCCGACACCGTCCGATTCGGCCTCGACCGGCGCCAGTCCGGCCCCCAGCGAACGGCTCTTCGGCAGCGCGGCGGCAAGGGTCCTTGCCAGCGGATTGTCGCGGCAGGCGTCGAGGATGATGACCCCGACCGCCGGCTCGGGCGGCAGCGCCGACATGAACTCGTCGATCTGGATGGTGCGGGTCTTGAGATAGGCCGGCGACGTCAGCTCGGCATCGACCGGAATGAGGAAATTCTTGCCGTCCACCTGCATGCCGTGGCCGGCGTAGTAGATGACGGCGAGGTCGGCGTCGTAGGATTGCTCGGTGAACCGGCTGATGAGGCTGTGCATGCCCGCATTGTCCTGGTCCAGGCCTTCGATAACCTCGAACCCGGCGTTGCGCAGCGTCGATGCAATGAGCTGTGCGTCATTGGCGGGATTGGGCAAGGCGACGGCATGGACGTATTTGCTGTTGCCGATCACCAGCGCGACGCGTTTGGCGTCGGGCGCGACGCTGTCGGGCGCGGCGGCCTGGGCGGCGAGCGAGGCCAGGACAAACAGGATAAATCCGCTCAGAAAGACGGCGAACGCTTTCATGGGTCAGCCCTCCGCCCCAACGGGGCGCGCTAGTGGTGTCTGCACATGCTAAAATTCATCCGCGACACAAGTCGCTTCTGCCAAAAATGGCTTCTGGGCGTCTGTGATCCCGGCCACAGTTTTGGTTCACAAAAGGCCCAAAAAAGTTCGCCGATAATAGCACCCTGGCAGTGGGAACACCAACGACCCCACCGGTCGAGGGGCGGTCAAAGAGTGCTTTGAACCGAGCTGATGAGGGCGGTGAGGGCCTGCTTGTACTTTTCGAATTCCGGTGACGTCTGGCGGATCTCGGTCGTGGTCGTCGTCTGCTGGCCCGCGTTGGTGGCGACCCGGGCGACCTTCTGGCCCATTTTCCGTTCCGCCCAGTCCATGACGTAGCTGGCCGTCTTGCCGGTCAGGAACGGGTTGGCCTGGATGACGGCCGATCCGAGCACCGCGCTCAGTTGCGTCGAGCCCGGCGCCGCCAGCACCTGGGCCGCGCCTTCCATGCCGAGGAAATGACAGAGATAGAGCCGCCCGGCGGTGATCTGGTGCCCGCGGGCGCGGAGATAGGCCTCGCCCTCGCGCGCCAGGTTGCGCACCATCTCGCGCGACAGCGTGGCGTCGTAACGAAGCGCGAGCAGGTCGGCGGTCGACAGCGAGCGGGCGAGATCGGGCCTGTAGGTGTTCATCATCCGGATCCAGGTCTTGGTGATGAACTGGCCGGCGCCGGTCGCGGAGGAAAGCGGGTTCTTGGCCCGCGCGCTGCCGCCGCTTTCGACATGGACGATGCGGTCGGTCAGCGTCTCGACGGCAGCATCGCCGGACCCGCCAGAACCGCCTGAAACGTAGCTGGCAACCGTGGTGACCGTTCCCAGCGGATCGATAGCCGCGCCGTTCTGGTAGAGCTCGAAATGCAGATGCGGGCCGGTCGAAAGCCCGGTGGTGCCGATATAGCCGATGACGTCGCCGGCCTTCACCTTGGTGCCGACGCCGCTCGCGAGCGCGAATTTCTGCATATGCGCGTAGCGCGTCTCGCGCCCGTTGGGATGTGAAATCTTCACCAGATTGCCATAGCTGCCGCCATCGCCCTGAAAAGTGATCTCGCCATCGAAGGCGGCCATGATTGGTGTACCGATCGGAGCAGCCCAGTCGACGCCCTTATGGATCCGAACCGTGCCGAGGATCGGGTGCTTGCGCGGGCCGAAGGTCGAGGTCATGACCCCGCTCACCGGGGTGACCATGCCGTTGGTCACGGCCAGCGAACGAACCTCGTCATTGCCGGTGACGCACGCAAACTGGCCGTCGCTTTGCTGGAAAACGAAACAGTCGAGGCTTTTCTCGGTGCCCTGGACGCCGACATAGAGGACCCGTCCGGAGATCTCGCTTTGGCCGCGAGGCGTTTGCGAATAGATCAGCACCAGGCGCTGGTCTTCACTGGCGAAGGCGTCGAGATCCTGCCCCCGCGACAGATACATGATCGCCTCGCCGATTACGCTGGTTGGAACCTTGTTGCGAGCGGCCGTCGAATAGATCGCGTCGAGCAGGCGATACTGGCGCTTGGGCCCGCCCTCGTCGGATGCGCCTGAATAGTTGAATAGATCCTCGCGGACCCATGGGTCGACGCCCGACACGAACGCTCCCTCGGCGTTGCGCGTCAGTGTCCCGACATAGACGTTCCTGGCGTAGATCGAAACCTGCATGAGCGACGCTGTCGTCGCTTCGCGCGTCGGCCTGAAGCCACGCATGGCCACGACATAGCCCGGTTCCAGGCTTTCCCGATTGAACAGTGCCTTCAGCGCCTCGCCGGCGAGTTTCGCATCGTCGGCCGAGAAATGCGCGTCAAGCACGACGCTGTCCAGGCTGCGGTCATTGAGGATCTTCACGAACGTGTCTTCGGTCGCCTCGAAGCGCTGGTACTCGCTGGCGACGGTCGTATTGTTCTCGATCTCGGTCTTCTTGAAGGCGGGAAGGGCGGCTTCGCCCTGATCGACGGTCTCACCCCAGCCAGCCTC
>NZ_RZOJ01000199.1:0-10488 GCF_003998845.1 Mesorhizobium sp. M4A.F.Ca.ET.022.05.2.1
CAAAGACTGAGCGCCGATGACCTGTCGGTGCTGAAAGCGGCCGGCATTTCCGAGGTGGTCGCGGCCGTGCTGGCGCCCGACGATCTCGACGAGGACGCCGCGGCGGAACGGATCGCCGCCGGCATGAGCCATCGCAACGTGGAGGCCAAGCCCGCCGCGACCGGCCGGGTCAATCTCCACGCCAAGGCGGCCGGCGTCTTCACCGTCGACCGCGCGATGATCGACGCCATCAACGCCATCGATCCGACCATCACCATCGCCACGCTGGCGCAGCATGCGCCGGTCGAGAAAGGCCAGATGCTGGCTACGGTCAAGATCATTCCCTTCGCCGTCGCCGGCAGCCTGGTCGATCGGGCGGCAAGGATCTGCACCGATGGTGAGATCTTTGCAGTCAACGCCTTTCGGCCGATGCGGATCGGCGTCATCCAGACGATGCTGCCCGGCGTCAAACCGAGCGTGCTCGACAAGACGCTGCGCATCACCGAAGCGCGCCTGACGCGCTCGGGCAGCCATCTGACCGCCGAGCGCCGCACGCCGCACGAGGTCGCGCCCGTCGCGGAAGCGGCGACCTCGCTCGCCCGCGACAACGACATGGTGGTGATATTCGGCGCCTCGGCGATGAGCGATTTCGCCGACGTCGTCCCGGCGGCGATCGAACACGCAGGGGGCAGCGTGGTCCGCGCCGGCATGCCCGTCGATCCCGGCAACCTGCTGGTGCTGGGCACGCTTGCCGGCAAACGCATCATCGGCGCGCCTGGCTGCGCCCGCAGCCCCAAGGAGAACGGCTTCGACTGGGTGCTCGACCGGCTGATCGCCGGCCTCGACGTGACGGCCGGCGATATCGCCGGCATGGGCGTCGGCGGGCTGCTGATGGAGATACCGACCCGGCCGCAGCCGCGTGAGCCGGCGACTGCAAGAGCCCGGCCGAAGGTCGAGATAGTGCTTCTGGCGGCGGGGCGCTCCAGCCGCATGGGCGGGCCGAACAAGCTGCTGGCACTGTTCGACGGCAAGCCGCTGGTGCGCCGCGCCGCCGAGAGAGCGCTGGGTTCCAGGGCGGCAAACACAATTGTCGTCACCGGCCATCAAAGAGAGCGGGTGCGCGGCGCGCTTTCCGGCCTCGATGTGATCCTGGCCGACAATCCCGATTTCGCCGACGGCCTGTCCTCGTCTCTCAAGGCGGGCATCGCCAGGGTTTCGGCCGAGGCCGCCGGCGCCATGATCGTCCTTGGCGACATGCCCGGCGTGTCCTCCGCCGATCTCGACCGGCTGATCGAAGCCTTCCGCAGATCCGGCGGCCGCTCGGTGGTGCGTGCCGCCCACGACGGCCGGCGCGGCAACCCGGTCCTGCTGCCTCGTTCGCTGTTTGGGGCTATCGCCCATCTCGAAGGCGACACCGGCGCGCGCCACCTGGTCGAAGCCGGGGGCCTTGATGTCGTCGATGTCGAGATCGGCAACGCCGCCTCGGTCGACGTCGATACGCGCGAGGCGCTGGAAGGCGCCGGCGGCGTGCTGCAGGATTGACAAAGCGAAGCCGAAGCACGCATGCCTGCGGCATGGCCAATCGCTTTCAAGTCTCCCGCACGCTGTTAACCGTGATCGCTCTTTTGCTGTCCGCAGTTGATGCCGGCGCTCTCGAGCTAAAACCCTACAAGGACGATCTGTTCGCCTATCCGGCGACGCTGTCGTCCGGCGACAATGGCGCCTACACCGTCATCGACTATCGCGAGATGCGCGACATCAACCAGCGCGACGAGGTGCCGGAAAAGCGCGTCCATGGCGAATATACCGACACCGGCGTGCGCAAGCTGCAGCAGGACCTGATGCTGAAGACGGACGCGGGCGATGTCAGGCATGTTGCCGTCGGCAAGACCGAGGGCGCCGGCATCATCGTGCTCTACCTGCACGGGCAGGGTGGCAGCCGAAAGCAAGGTGTCGACGACTTTACCTTCGGTGGCAATTTCAACCGCCTCAAGAATCTGATGGCCGCCAATGGCGGCCTCTATCTGTCGCCGGACTTCCCCGATTTCGGCGACAAGGGCGCCGCCCAGGTTGCGGCGCTGATCAATCACTACGCCGAGAAGTCGCCGGGCGCGAAGATCTTCGTCGCCTGCGGCTCGATGGGCGGATCGCTGTGCTGGAAGCTTGCCGCGCGCAACGACACCGGCCGACGCATCGACGGGCTGCTGCTGCTCGGTTCGCTGTGGGATGAGAGCTTTCTCGCCAGTCCCGCCTTCAGGCGCCATGTGCCCGTCTTCTTCGGTCAGGGCAGCAAGGACCCGGTATTTCCGGTGGAAAAGCAGGAAGCCTTCTTCCGCTCCATCATTGCAAAGTCAAAAGCCTATCCCTATCCGACCCGCTTCGTCCGCTTCGAGACCGGCACGCACGGCACGCCGATCCGCATGACCGACTGGCGCGGCACGCTCAACTGGATGCTCTCCAAGGCGCCGTGACGTTGATACCGGGATTGCCTCAGGGCGCGGTGTTGTAGTCGACGACGGCCTGCGGGTTCTGCTCGCCATCGTATGATGCATCGACGTCGTACTGGACCAGGGAAAAATCACCGTTGCGGAACAGGTAGGTTCCCGACGACGAGGCATCGCCGACGCCGCGCCACTTGTTGAAGGTGGTGATCGTCTTGGTGGCGTCGTCGTAAGCGGAATTGACGGCCCAGCCTGTCGCCTGGAAGCCGACGACGTGCATGCTCTCCACCTTGCCGTCGCTGTCGTTGTTCGCGTAGCGGATGTCCATTTCGGGCTCGGCGAACTGCAACTGCCTGACGCCCGAGACGTCGTCGTAGATGTAGTAGATGGAGCTTTCATTGTAGGCGGCGGCCGAGCAGGCGAAATGGAAGAGCCGCGTCTCCCGCTCGGGGTCGCCTTCGGCCGCGCTCTTGTCCTTGTATTTGATCGAAAACAGCTCGGGCTCCTGCTCGAACAGCTCCTTGTCGCACTGGCCGGCATAGGTGGCAGCGAACGCCTTCTTCGCCTGCTCCAGCGCCTCGTCCTTCTTCGGCGGCGGCGGGCCGTCGCCGCAGCTTGCCGGCACGGCCTCTTCGAAATCGGCGGTCGATGGCTTCAGCGCGCCCTTGTCGATGAAGATCGGCTGGAACGGCGGTTCCTGGATCTGGCCGTTGACCTGGCGCAGCGTATAGCAGCCGGCAAAGACCTTGGCCTCGCCCTTCTTGTCGGTCGCCTGGATGGCGACCGGGACATTGTAGTAGATGCTGCCGGCCGCACCCTCGTCGGATACCGCGCCCGTCTTCACCTCGACCGTATCGGTGCCGTCATAGCCTTTGACGAACGCGTCGAAATCCTTTGCCGGCTTGGTATCGCCGTAGTAGCCCCAGGCGCGGGCGAATTCATGCCGGTTGATGGCGCTGTAGAGCGAGCGGATGACAGCGGCAGCGTCCGAGCGATCGTCGATATAGGGTGGGTCGGCGGCGAGCGCCTGCTGGCCCGTTACGGCGATGGAGAAGAAAGCGGTCGCTGCAAGAAAGGCGCATCTCATCGGGATCCTCCACTCCAGATGGAAACACCTAGCATGGTGATTGCGGCGGCGCGGTGACGCTTGAAGAATCGCTTGTGGAAGCGCTAGCTCCCGTCGCTCGACTGGGAGAAAGCAAGATGACGATTTCGATGTATGACGCCTCGGTGCCGGTGTTTTCGGCCAGGCTGAAGTCACTCTCCAATATGCTGTCGCTGGCCGAACAGAACGCGGCCGATCGCAAGATCGACCCGCAGGTCTTTCTGACCGCGCGGCTGGCCCCCGACATGTTCGCGCTGACCAGGCAGGTGCAGATCGCCACCGATCACGCCAAGGGCGCGCCGTCGCGGCTCGCCGGCCGCGAAGTGCCGAAATACGAGGACAATGAGGCGAGTTTCGCCGACCTGCAGGCTCGCATCGCCAAGACGGTCGATCATCTGGCGACGTTTTCGGCAGCCGACCTGAATAACTCGGAAGAGCGCACGATCGAACTCCGGCTTGGCGGGCGGGAAGTCTCGATGCCGGGCTTGCAATACCTGCTCCACGCCGCCATGCCCAACTTCTATTTCCACGTGACCACCGCCTACGACATCCTGCGGCACAATGGCGTGCCGCTCGGCAAGGCGGTTTTCCTTGGACGTTGAAAGTTTTGAGGTTTCCCGGTGCTGCCGGGAAACCTCTTGCTGGACAGACTCAGCGCGTGGACATTTCGCGCGCGATGCGCGGGAAATCGGCTGGCTTGATACCGATGTCGGCGCGGTCGGCATTGCTCATTGAATGCAGCAGCGCCAGGGCTGCGCGGTAGCGCTGATGGTCCTGCGGCCGCGGCCGCGCGAACATTTCGGTGAAGAACCCCATGATCCATGGCCCCTAGTTGGTCCTCCCGACTCAAACATATAGGGCGAATGTTAAAATTGTGCAGTGCAGCAATTGCATGGCAGCCATGCCCGGACGATTCTTTTCGTCACAATCGATTTTTTTGAAACTTTTACGGTCTGTCGAACGTAGGCGTGGTGCCGGCACGTTGCCGGCTTTTTCCTCGCCACTCCTGGCGACCTTGCCGGGCTGCATGAATGCAGTCCGGCTTTTTTGCTATGCGAATGGCTAAACTGGTTAACGTCGAAGGCATTCATTTTTAACGAGCAAGCTCTATGGTGCGACCGTCTCACATATGTGCTTGACGAGACGGGAGGCTGACATCGGCACCGGAGCCAAGCGGGATTTCGCGTCCTTGCTCGACGATCTCTTCGTTGCCTCCGACAAGGTCGAGGCGGGCGAGGAGGCGGCGGCGCGGCCGACCATTCCGTTCGACTATCTCTCGGTGGCCGATGAGCTCCATTCCGGCCGCATCAAGGTTTCCGGCGAGACATTCGCGGCCGAATATCGTGAAGCCGGCGCCGACCTCGCCGCCGAGTTCGCCGCTCTGCTCGATCAGGCGAAGCTGGCGCTGGCCGGCGAGCAGGCAAGGCCGGAGGAAAAACTGCCGCCGATCGACCCCGACGCGATCGCTGCCGAACTTGGCCTCGATCATCCGGTGAAGAGCGCTGACCTTGGCCGCATGCGGCGCAGTTTCGCTTTCGCCAACCACCCGGACCGCGTTGCCCCGCATCTGCGCCAGCGCGCCATGATCCGCATGCAGGTGGCCAACATGCTGATCGATGAAGCGAAGCGGCGCGCCATGGCCGGAGCCCGGCCCTAGCCCTTAAGAGTTCACGCAAAGTCGTCTGGACCGGGTTGGAGAACACCCGCGCTTTGCAGTATGCTCGGGCTTCCTCCCCGCGCCGTCGCGCAAAGTTCCCCGCCGGAGAAACCCCCATGCACAAACGCCGTCTCGGTCGGACCGATCTTCTTGTGTCGCAGATCTGCCTGGGCTCAATGACCTGGGGCCAGCAGAACACCGAGGCCGAAGGCCATGCGCAGATGGACCTGGCCTTTGAGCGCGGCGTCAATTTCATCGATACGGCCGAGCTGTACCCGATCCCGCCCAAGGCGGAGACGCAGGGGCGGACCGAAAAGATCATCGGCAGCTGGATGAAGGCCAACGGCAATCGCGACAAGGTGATCATCGCCTCGAAGGTTGTCGGCCGCACCGGCAACACCTGGTTTCGCGGCGACCGCCCGTCCAAGCTCGCGCGCGCCGATATTTTCGATGCGGTCGAGAAGTCGCTGACCAAGCTCGGCACCGACTACATCGATCTCTACCAGATCCATTGGCCGGAACGGGATATTCCGTGGGGCGCCAACCCGACCCGCGTCGGCGCCGTGGCGCGACGGGCCGACACCGAAGGCGCTCCATCAGGCGAGACACCGATCGCCGAGACGCTTGGCGTGTTCGACGAGCTGGTGAAGGCCGGGAAGATCCGACATTTCGGCTTGTCGAATGAGAGTTCCTGGGGCGTCATGCGCTACCTTGCCGAAGCCGACAGGGGCATCGGCCCGCGGCCCGTGTCACTGCAGAACGCCTATAACCTCGTCAACCGCACCTTCGAGGTGAACCTGGCCGAGGTTTGCCAGCGCGAGGAGATTGCTTTCCTTCCCTATTCGCCGCTGGCGCAAGGCTATCTAACCGGCAAATACGATCACGGCGCGCGCCCGCAAGGCTCGCGCTCGCAGCTCTTCAACCGCGGCCAGCGCTACGAGACGCCGAATGCGGCGCAAGTCCTGCTCGAATACAACACCTTGGCGCGCTCCTTCGGCATGGAGCCGGCGATGTTCGCCAATGCCTATGTCTCGAGCAGGCCCTTTGTCACCTCCAACATCATCGGCGCGACGGCCATTTGGCAGCTGGAAATGGCGCTGTCCTCGGTCGAGGTCAGATGGACCGAGGAGATGCAGAAGGCGGTCGATGCGGTTCATCAGCGCGTCGGCAATCCGTGTCCTTGACCAGAATTGTCCAACGATAACAAAAGGGAGGGGACGGCAATGAATTTTCCAATCGAAACCGTGCGGGGAAGATTTCCGGCGCTGTCGCTGACCGACAAGGGCCGCCGTCGCATCTATCTCGATAACCCGGCCGGCACCCAGGTGCCGCAAGCGGTGGCGGACGCGGTGTCGCGATGCCTGCTCACCACCAACGCAAATCTCAGCGGCTTTTTCGAAACGACGGTCGCCGCGCAGACGGTGGTCGACGACGCGCATGCGGCGATGGCCGATTTCCTCGGTGCCGCGAGCCCAGAAGAAATCATCGTCGGCGCCAACATGACGACGCTGACCTATCACATGTCGCGCACGCTCGGCCGCGCCATGAAGCCCGGCGACGAGATCATCGTCACGCGCATGGACCATGAGGGCAATGTCTCGCCCTGGCTGCAGCTTGCCGAGGACCTTGGCCTCGTCGTGCGCTTCCTGCCGTTCGACGAGAAAAGCTGGCAGCTTGAGGAGGCGGCATTGCGCGCGCTGCTTTCGGAAAGGACGCGGCTCGTTGCGCTCAACTACGCCTCAAACCTCACCGGGTCGATCAACCGGGCGAAGGCGCTGACGGCCGTAGCCAAGCAGGCAGGCGCGCTGGTCTATGTCGATGCCGTGCAGTTCGCGCCGCACGGCCTGGTCGACGTGCAGGGGCTCGGCTGCGATTTCCTGGTGTGCTCAGCCTATAAATTCTTCGGCCCGCACATGGGCATCCTGTGGGGACAACGCGACCTCATTGACACGCTCAAGCCCTACAAATGCCGCTGCTCGTCAAACGGCCTGCCGGAACGCTTCGAGCTCGGCACGCCACAGATCGAGCTGATGGCCGGTCTCACCGCCGCTGTCGACTATTTCGCCGATCTCGGTGCGGCGGCCGGCGAGGGCGGCGCGCGGCGGCAACGGATCGCCAGGGCGTTCGAAGTGTCGATCGCCTACGAAAACACGCTGGCGCAGAAACTGATCGACGGCCTGTCCGGTATTTCCGGCCTGGCCATCCACGGCATCACCGATCCGGGCCGGATCGGCGAGCGCGTGCCGACCGTGTCCTTTACCATCGAGGGCATCGCGCCGGAGACGATCGTGCGGCAGATGAACGGCGAAAACATCTTCCTCTGGTCAGGCCACAACTATGCCTGGGAGATCGTCCACCAGCTCGGCATTCCGGCCGGCGAGGGCGTCGTTCGCATCGGCATCGCGCATTACAACACGTCGGACGAGATCGACGAGACGCTGGAAAGCGTGCGCCGGGTCGTGGCCATGCTGAGGCAGCAGCGAGCCTGAGCCACGTTGCCTTCACGCAATTCCGGACGGGAAACCGCTACGCACTTTTCCTGGAATTGCTCATCGCTGCTTGCCGCCGAAGCCGGTCAGGAAAGCAGTGAGGTTGTCGCTGAGCGCGTCGCACAGATAGCCGCCCTCCTGGACGATCACCGTCGGCAGGCCGAGCCCGGCGATGGCCTCGCCGATGCGCGAGAAGCCGGGCGTTGTGACGGAAAGGCCAGCGAACGGATCGCCCTCGAAAGCATCGAGCCCGAGCGCCACGACAAGCGCCTCTGGCGCGAAGGCGCGGATGCGCCGGAAGGCGGTCGCGAGCGCTTCGAGGAACGCAGCGTCGCCGGATTTGCGCGGCAGCGGCAGGTTGAGATTGTAGCCGAGGCCGGCGCCTTCGCCGCGCTCATCCGCATACCCCCAGAAGAACGGATAGAAGCGCAACGGATCGGCATGCAGCGACACAGTGAGCACGTCGGGCCTTGCATAGAAGATGCCTTGCGTGCCGTTGCCATGATGCAGGTCGACATCGAGGATCGCCACACGTGCTGCGTTCCTTCGGAGCACCTGCGCCGCGACCGCCGAATTGTTGATGAAGCAGAATCCTCCGGCGACATCGGCGAAGGCGTGATGGCCGGGCGGACGGCAGAGCGCGTAGGCCGAAGACGCGCCCGCCATCACCGCTTCGGCCGCCTCAACGGCGCTCCAGGCGCTCCACAGCGAGCTGTTCCAGGTTTCGTCCGAGATCGGGCAGGCGGTATCCGCCATATGGTAGCCGGCCTGGCCAACGGCAGATGCGGGATAGGAACCGCCACGGGCGATCGGATGGATGTTGGGGATGACTTCCGCCGAGGCGCCTTCGATACGCTGCCAGCGCTCGAAAATATGCTCAAGGAAGTCGAGATATTCGGGCGTGTGCACCGCCGCGACCGGAGCCAGCCCATGGTTCCGCGGCCGTTCGATCGTCGAGCCGGCGGCTTTCGCGCCGGCCAGCAACCTCTCGATGCGCTCCGCCTTTTCCGGATTCGGCTGCTGGGCGCCGCTGGAGAGAAAAGCCTTGGGATCGTGGCGCTTCTGTTCCTCGGCATAATAGGTTTTCATGCGTTGTCCTCTGGTGCATCCGCAAAGGCGAAGAACGCCTCGCCAGCGATTTTCTGCGCCTGTTCGTAGCTCGACCAGCCAATGCCCAGCCTTTCATAAAAGGCCTTGGCGGTTTCGTTGTCGGTGTCGACGGAGAGCCGGAGATAGACGCCGCCTTCAGCGCGACATTCCTTCGCCACGCGCCGCAGCAGTTTTTCGCCGATCCGGCGGCCGCGAAAGCGGTCCTCGACATAGAGGTCCTGCACATAGACGCCAGGCCGGCCCATCCAGGTCGAGAAGATCGGAAAGTGCAGGCAGAGCCCCGCGAACTCGCCGTCCACCTCGGCGATCAGGGCGGAGAAGGCCTGCTTTTCGCCGAAGCCGTAGCGGCGAAGGTCATCCGCTGTCGAGGTGATCTGCTGATGCGCGCCGATATGGGCGCTCATCTGCAGCAGCGCGGCATGGATGGTTTCGGCGTCGTCGATACGGCCGAGCCTGATGTTGACTGTACTCACGACAGGCAAGGCGCCAAGGCACCCTCCTTGAGGGGGAGATGGCCGGCAGGCCAGAGGGGGGTAGGACTGGGCGCTATCATCTCACCCCACCGCACTTCAAAACGCCACCCGGTCGCCGCCCTTCAGTGCCAGCATCTCGCGCGCTTCCGCGGGCGTCGCGACCTCCAGCGACAGGCCATCCAGCACCGAGCGGATGCGCCGCACCTGATCGGCGTTCGACTTAGCCAACTGCCGCCCATCGTAGAGGCTGTCCTCCAGCCCGACGCGGACATTGCCGCCCATGGCGGCGGCGATCGAGATCAGCGGCATCTGGTGGCGGCCGGCGGCGAGAACCGAGAATTGGTAGCTGTCGCCGAACAATTTGTCGGCGATGCGCTTCATGTGGATGAGATTGTCGGGATCGGGGCCGATGCCGCCTAAAATGCCGAGCACAAACTGGAGGAACAGCGGCCCCGACACCAGCTCGCGATCGCGCAAATGCGCCAGCGAATAGAGGTGGCCGACATCGTAGCATTCGAACTCGAAGCGCGTGCCGCAGCCCTTGCCGAGCTTTTCCAGCACCGTCTCCATGTCGGCGAACGTGTTCCTGAAGATCGTGTCGCGCGTGGCTTCGAGCAGCTTCGGCTCCCACTCGTGCTGCCACTCTCGCGGCTTGTCGAGCATCGGGAACAGCGCGAAATTCATCGAGCCCATGTTGAGCGAGCACATTTCGGGCTCGGCCCGGAGCGGTGCGGCGAGCCGCTGGTCGAGCGTCATCAATGAGGAGCCGCCGGTGGTGATGTTGATCACCGCATCCGTCGCCTGCTTGATGCGCGGCAGAAATTGCATGAACACATCCGGGTCGGCCGTCGGCCGTCCATCCCTCGGATCGCGGGCGTGCAGATGCAGGATCGAGGCGCCGGCTTCGGCGGCGGCGATTGCGTCTGCGGCAATCTGGTCTGGTGTGACGGGCAGATAGGGCGACATGGACGGCGTATGCACCGAGCCGGTGACCGCGCAGGTGATGATGACTTTTCTCGTCGCCATCTTGTTCTACCCCTTCAGGTTTCGACCGGCAGGTCGAGTTCGGCGGCGAGCGCTGCCAGCGAGTCGCCGATGATGGCGATCATCTCGCCGATCTGCTCGCGCGTGATGATCATCGGCGGCGCGACCATGAACTTGTCGCCGTCGACGCCGCCCTTGACCTTGCGGCCGTAGATGATGAGGCCGCGTTCATAGGCGCTGGCGAGCCGGC